>DATEUZ010000077.1:0-6187 GCA_035282885.1 Patescibacteria group bacterium
TGGAAGTATCGGTTCGCAAGGGATGTGGAAAAAGACATTGTTTTTTTGACCCGGCAAAAAGTTGCGGAGGCAACCTCTCTTTTCTGTTCAGACATGGTGGTTGTTCCTCTTCCAAGTGCAACGCGGCGTTTGTTCTGGAGAGGATTTAACCCCTCACTGACGCTCGCCTGGGAATTTTCCAACCTCTATTCTATGGAAGTATGCCAGGTATTGCGGAAACGGTTCGGAAAACCCCAAGTGGGGCGATCACCGAAAGAGCGTTTAATGAATATCAGGGGAGCTTTTGAATTGATTGAAAAAGGTCGTGTGCAAGAAAAAAAGGTTGTGCTTGTTGATGATGTGTGGACAACAGGATCAACCCTTAAAGAAGCAGGAAAAGTATTAAAGAGAGATGGTCGGGCACGACGTGTGTATGCACTCACATTCGCGCGTTCGTTGTCTCATCGAGGCTGATTTGATATACTTGTGCCAGCGGAAACGTGGAGGGGTGGCTGAGTGGTTGAAGGCGACGGTCTTGAAAACCGTTATAGTCGCAAGGCTATCGTGGGTTCGAATCCCACCTCCTCCGCATAACAGGGGGAGTTCATTAACAAGGAAAAAGACGGTATAATAACATCGTGGGACAAAATAGAGGAGGAGAGGTCGCATAGCTGGTCCATTGCACGGGTTTGCTAAACCCGCGAGCCGCGAGGCTCACGAGGGTTCGAATCCCTCCCTCTCCGCCAAAAGAAAAGGGGGTGAACCATGATCGAAACAAGAGAAAAAGAGTCAGCGACTCAGGAGCTTCTTCGCTGGACAAGTCCTTCACGTCCATTTCGAAGATGGAGTAAGGACGACATTGTGACCATCGCGACGATTGCGTTTCTCGTGTTACTGCTTTTTGTGTTTTTGAAGTGGTTTCTGGAAGCGGCTGTCGTGATCGCGCTCTTCTTTGTGGCATATATGCTGTATACTGTTCCCCCCGAAGAAGTGGAACATAAAGTGACACCGCAGGGTTTGACAACAGCGGGGCATTCCTACGTCTGGGAAGAATTGAAGGCGTTTTGGATTGCCGAGCAGCATGGTGTCAATGTACTCCATCTCGAGACGAGACTTCGATATCCTGCAGAGGTCGCGATTGTTCTCAAAGATATTTCGAGAGAGCAGGTTCTTGAGAAACTCGCTCCATATCTTTCGTATCGAGAAGCGCCTGAAATGACCTGGCTTGATAAAATGTCTCAGTCTTTGGGGCGATTGACTTTTCCAGAACGTCGAAAATAGGAGAAGAGAAGTAAGCGCCTGTAGCTCAGTGGATTAGAGCATCAGCTTGCGGAGCTGGGGGTCAGAGGTTCGAATCCTCTCAGGCGCGCTCGTGTTGTGGTTTCATATTACGCCTGCGTCAGTGTGTCCCAATGGTCTTTTAAGAATTTCTTCTGATATGGAATACACTGTGTCGGGACCCTCTTGAAGAATTCGATGCCTTTACTCTGCTCGCTGTCTCGTAAGGTTCCCGATGCAATGGTAGCAAGATACGCATTACTTACCACATGTCCGCCTTCGTTATTCAAATACTCAATGATTCCTAGGTGACGGACAACATGGACGCGAATTCCCAGTTCTTCTTTTGCGATCCGTTGTATCGCATGTTGGATTGGTTCACGAAACAGGATCGTCCCTCCGGGTATGTGCCATTTCCCCTGATATGGTGGCACTGCCCTTTTGGTGAGAAGAATTCCCTGAGGAGTTGTGACAATCACGTCGACTGCTGCGCGAGGCACTTTTCTATAGATAGAAACAAATTCTTCATAGGGGATTTTTTTGTACCGCATGTCCCACGATGGTAGTAGATTCATACGCGAAATGCAAAAAAATGGATCTTTCCAGTATAATATGGATGAATACGGAAGGGTGCAGGAGCGGTTCAACTGGCTGGTCTCGAAAACCATGCGGGAGTTTCTCCCACGGGAGTTCGAATCTCCCCCCTTCCGCCGTTTTATTACATCGGCTGCAAGGCGAATACCCCGAACTTCAGTTCGCGCGCGGATGAGCCGCCGCCTCAGCGAAGCAGAGGTAGGGCAGCCACGTAAGACAGAAACCCCACACTTCGGTGTGGGGAGGAAGTCATTTGTATCTGAAATAAACGAGTGAGATGATTATGTCTCAGGTCTTAAAGAAGTACCAAGCTATAGCACTTTTTGACACACCGACGGTTCGCTCCATCGTGCAGGAGATAGGGGTCGGAAAACTCCTTCATTGGTATCCTCTTCTTGGTGGTTGGAGAAATGTCACCCTGTACATAAAAACAACGCAAGGTGAATACGTCCTTCGCGTCTACAGATTTCGTCCAAAAACAGAACAGGATATTTTGTTGGAATTGCGCATTGTGAAACATTTGGCAGCAAAAGGAGTTCCTGTCGCAGTTCACGTTTCTTCCGAGAAAGGAAACGGGTTCTTACACAAAACAGTCGGCGGACGAGCATTCGATATGGCGATGTTCACCTATATCTCTGGAGAACGAATTGAACAAGTAAATAAAGAACAACTGTATGCGCTCGGAAAGCTTCTCGGAAAGATTCATCATGCCCTTTCAGATTTTCGGCCGGAACATATTAAGAGAAAGTGGTACTTCGGACGCGAAATGCTTCGTCTCCGTCGCAAAATAATTCGACGGCTCAGGAAACATCCGGCAGTTCTTCAGGGAAAAAAGGAGACCCTCCAGTTTAAGAAACAGTTTGAGAGCGATCTTCGGAAATTTCGTCTCTTGTCCAAGAAATTCCAGGGAGTCCTTCGGCCGCGACGGATCATACACGGAGACTTTCATTCGGATAACGTGAGGTTTCAGGGTAATGAGATTTCTGGCGTTTTTGACTTTGATAACAGTATGCATGCTCCCTTAATCCTGGATCTCGCTACTCTTGCTCGGAACACCTTGATTTTTTCGCTTCAACGGTCTGTGACTGTTCTTTCTCCCCAAGAACAAATCGAAACGATTCTTGACGGATACCTCTCTTCACACCAGATTAATAAAAAGGCACTTCCTCTTCTTATCCCCTTGATCCAGTTCGGACTCTATGTGGAGATGACCTGGACCATACAAAGCGGATACGCAAAAGAAAAAGAGGGATTGCACAAATACTATTTCGACACTTTGCGGTATGGACTTGATCTTTTGTCGCCACTGACGATACCAGAGAGATTTCTGTAAAGACTTCCACGGGCTAAAAATTCGTGGCTTTTGCTCCGCTTTGTGCCCTTCGGGCTCTATTGATACCGTTTCATCCACAGGCTAAGAGCCTGTAGATTTCGCTTTCTCGGAGTAAAACGAAGACATGGAAGCTGGAGTTTTGTCCCCGGGCGAATTATAATAAAAGATAACATATGACGATTCTGTATCTGATTCGACACGCCGTCACGGGCATTATGGAGCTGGAGCAAAAACCGGCCGATCCTCTCAATGGCGACGGACATCATGAAGCCCAGCAGCTAGCACACAGGCTAAAGAGCTATCCGATTGATCTTATGTATTCAAGTACCATGGAGCGGGCAAGAGAAACTGCCGCACTGATTGCGAAATTTCACCAGGGCAAAGAGGTGAAAGAAGCTCCTCTTTTTGATGAAATAGAGATCTTTAATAAAGAAGGGAAAGTCGAGCGGTTTATGGATTTTGCGCCTCATTTAGAAGAAATAAAAAACATCTGCGAAAAAGAACAGGGGAAAAACATAGCAATTGTGACGCACGGGAATTTCATCCGGGGTATTTTGACCGAAATTCTCGAGGCGAGAGAGCGTGTTATTCCGAGACTGAAAATACGAACAGCATCGATTACGACAGTCGCATACGAGAATCATCAATTTCAGATTTTGGGTGTGAATGACATCTGTCATTTACAATAATAGGTGCCCGTAGTTCAGAGGATAGAACGTTGGGTTCCGGACCCAAAGGTCGGGGGTTCGAGTCCCTCCGGGCACGCATCATGAGAACAAATCATTCTGCCGGTGGCATCGTGTTCAAAAAAGAGCACGACAAGCTCCTTTTTCTTCTTGTCCGTCCCAAAGGGAAGACCTACTGGCTGTTTCCCAAGGGATTAACAGAAGAGGGGGAAGATGAAAAACAAACCGCCCTTCGCGAAGTGCGGGAAGAAACCGGCGTGAAAGCGCAGATTGTCGAGAAACTCGGCACGATTTCCTACTTCTATACCTTTGAGGGTGAAAAAATCTTCAAGACAGTGACGCATTTCTTGATGGAATATGAAGGAGAGGACGAGGTGTTCGATGAGAATAAAGAAATAGATGAGAAGAAATGGGTCTCGATACAAGAGATGTCCACATTTCTGAAATTTCGCGGAGAGATAGAATTATTCGAAAAAGCGAAGAAAGCACTGAAAGTAACGTGATACAAAAACTGTTGCGATATGTTTATCCGAATCAAGTGTCAGCGGGCGGAATTGTGTATCGCACAGTTCCTCGTCTTCAGGTCCTTCTGATCAAAAACCGATGGAGAACGTATTGGGGTTTTCCAAAGGGTCATCTTGAGAAAGGAGAAACACCAGTTCAGGCGGCACAGCGTGAAGTCAAGGAAGAAACAGGAGTGACAACTCGAATTGTGCAGAATTTGGGAGAGGACACCTATATCTATAAAGAGTTATTTCTTTTCCCGATTAAAAAGACCGTGTACTACTTTTTTATGGAGTCTCTGTCCCAGGAAAATGTCTCTCCTCTGGAGATCGAGGAGGCTCGCTGGCTGGAACCACAGGCTGCGTTCGACCTTCTTACCTTTGAAAACAGTAAAAAACTCCTCCGAAATGCTTTGGATTCTTTAGCCCATCAGGTATAATACGCATGTAAGAATTGGAAGGGTCGCATAGTGGCCTAGTGCGTTCGCTTGGAGAGCGAATGTGGTCGCAAGATCACCGTGGGTTCGAATCCCACCCCTTCCGCACAACAAAAAATCCTCGATTGTAGTACGGGAAATTTTTTTTGTGAACAAGGTCCACATAGCCATTATGCGTAAGTCGTGGGGACTTACGAAAAAATTCTCACCGGAGAGAAAACGATTGAGTCGCGGTGGTATATGAACCGTTCCCGTCCATGGGGAAATATCCATTCGGGAGACACAGTGTATTTTAAAGATTCCAGTGAACCGGTGACGGTTCGTGCGACAGTCCAAGAAGTGCTTCAATTCGAGAATCTTACCCCTCAACAAATCAAAGAAATTTTGGATACATATGCCGAAGCTGATGGTTTGGGCGTAGAGAAAAAAGAGATTGGGCGATATTATGAACTGTTCAAACACAAAAAGTACTGCATCTTGGTTTTCCTGAAAAAACCTACAAAAATTACCCCCTTTCAGATCGACAAAACAGGTTTTGGAGCGATGGCAGCGTGGTTAACGATGGATGCCATACCACATCAGAAGGTATAATCACACCAGACATCGACGTATGCGCGGAATATTCATGAAGAAATACTTTTCTCCCTCGAAGTTACGATGGGTGCTATATATTGCATTTGGGGAAGCTATTGCTCTTTTTACCATTCTTTCAATCGTATTCGTAATTCTTCCTTTTTCAAGCAACCGATATATAAGAGGAAGTGATTACGTCTCGTACGTCACAGGAGCAGCTATTGTTCGCGATGGAAAAGGTAGTACCTTGTACGACATCGACACACAGACGGTTTACCAACGAGAACTCGTAAAACCGTACCGGAAACAGATTATTCTTCCGTATCGGTATCTGCCGTTTCTCGCTCTCTTTTTCGTTCCGTTTTCGTGGTTGGATTTCCGGGTGGGATACTTTGTCTATCTAGGAATCCAGCTTCTTCTTGTTGGACTGCTGAGTGTGTTTGTCATACGCATTTTTCGGAGGGTCGGGCGTTTTGTTTGGGCGGTTCTTGTCCCTTTCAGTCTTTTGCCGATCTCTGACTCGATTCTCTGGGGTCAGGTAACAGTTTTTCTCACCCTTGTGTATTTTGTTTTTTACTGGCTCGAGACAAAGGGAAAATCTCTTTTGGCAGGTATGGTCGCAGGATTATTCCTTATCAAACCGCATCTGTACTTGGTTGGCTTGCCTTTCTGGGTACTCTCTTCTTCTCGTAAGAAATTCTTTTTTTTCGGGAACCTACTGACCGTTAGCGTTTTCCTTTTCATAAGTTTTTTCATTTCTGGTGTTGGAGTTTTTAAGTATCCCGATTTTCTTTTTCTGACGGA
>DATEUZ010000078.1:0-2973 GCA_035282885.1 Patescibacteria group bacterium
TCCCTGTTGTAACAGAACAGCCCAGAAGACGGAGTCTTCCGACAGAGGGCTTCTTTGCGTGTTGCTTTACCCACGCACGACAGGTTGTAAGAGACCGGAGGTCAACTAACCCTCGCGCTTCCTCCTAAAAGGCTGAATAGAAAGAATAAACTCATGACTTCGATGGTTATTTTTTTTCGATTGAGACGAGAGACGCCTGAATATATACCCCAGAGCTTTCCTCAAGGGATTCCTTTTAAAAATCAGAATGGCTCTTTTTGAAGAAATAAAAGAGATTTATTCCTTTTTTGCGACGAAAGAAGAGCGAGAATACCCCCAAAAGCTATACGTAAAACATAATGAGATTTGATTACTCTATTGACACATTATTGATTATAAGGGTAACATTACTTCTAGCTCAATTCCTAGGGGTAGTACATGACACTTCGAGGCAAGCTCACAGCTCGCCAGAAACTCAATATTTTGCGTCAGGCACAAAAAGGGAAATCAGTTTCATCCCTCTGCCTCAAGTACGGTATCTCCAGAAAAACCTTTTATAAATGGCAGAAAAGATATGAATCGTCAGGCTATTTAAAGGAATCCCTCGTAGAGAAGACCCCTGCCCGAACAAAGATGAGCGTGCACCCTCGACAGGTAGCACAAAAGACTGAGCAGCTTATCCTCGAAATCATCGCGAAACAGCCTGCGCTTTCTATCCCAAAGATAGTTGAGCTTCTTCCCAAGACAGCAGATGGGAAGCCACGCGTATCGTATTACGGAGTCCAGCGGGTTCTTGAGCGAAGAAAGATCAGTACTACCCAGCTTCGTCTTTCTTTTGCTCAGGAATTCGAGAAGCGCCAAGCCTGGAAGTCAGTCCAGCTACCCCTTCGCCTGAGTGCTCCTGTCAGAGGCAAGCTCTCTGCAAGGCAGAAGTTCCATCTCCTCTCTCAAGTGAGGGAAGGAGAGACGGTTTCTCTTCTTTGTAAAAAGTATGGAATCTCCCGGAAGACCTTTTATAAATGGAAGAACCGTTTTGAAAAGACCGAAGGACGGGAGCAAATTCTCACCCTTCTTGAGAAGACGCGAACCCTTCCGCGGACAACCAACCATCCCAACAAGATTGCCGAGGCTCTTGAGCAGCAGATACTTGAGATTGCTGCTAAGCATCCATCTTTTTCTGTCCCGAAAATCCTGGCTGAATTGCCGAAGAAATCTGACGGCTCTCCGTATATATCCTACTATGCAGTTCAGCGTGTCTTAGAAAGAAATAGCCTCAGTACCTTACGCCAACGAGTCGAATACGCAAAAGGTCAGGAGGTCTCGGTATCCACAGTTGTTGTTCCCGCGAAGGTGCCAGAAAAAATCTTTGTAGAGAAAGTTCATCCGGGCTTTGTAGGAGTTCTTCCGGCTTTGAAAGGAGTCTTTGCGTACGTAAAAACTTCCCGACCGCGACTGCTTCTTACGGTTATTTCGGTTGGAAGTTTCGGATTTCTTTTTTACAGCTACCTTTTGATGCTTGCTCAAGCTGAACCGGGGACGCATCTTGGACTTGTCTTTGCGTCAATCGCGCTTCTTTTTGGAGTTTTCTTTTTCCTGTACTCGCTCAAGTACTATATAGTTATTGCTTCTGTCCTTTCTTTCTCGAAAGAGTTTCCGGTAGGAGCGAAGCCGCAGAAAGAAACCTCGCTTAAAGAGCGGTTTCAGGCTTTGACCCATCTTTTTAGAAAGCAAGAAGGAGTATCACAAGGGAAAGCTCAACCACAACCGGAGGGGATCGACCGCGTCGGACTCATAGCAGACATCCAAAAAGAAGAGTTAACATATTATCCGTTCGTTTCCATTCATGTGGCTACCTACAACGAAAAACGGGTGATCACCAGACTTCTCACCGCCTGTACCTCGCAGGACTATCCGAATTATGAAGTCGTGATTGCAGACGACTCAACCGATGAAACCGTGGATATCCTTGAGCAATGGAAGTCTCACCCACGAGTACGTATCTCCCACAGACCAACGAGAGAAGGATTCAAAGGAGGAGCATTAAGGCATGCATTGGAGAAAACAGATCCTCGAAGTGAGTTTGTGATTATTCTTGATGCGGACTTTATCCCGTATCCGGACACGATCACCCAATTTCTGAAGTATTTCAAGGCATCAACCGGTCGGTTAGAAGGATTCCAAGATTATTACGATACCAAGATCGCAGCAGTCCAGGGATACCAGTGGCATGTGTTGAATAAGTCAGAAAACTGGATTACACGGGGGGTACGCACTGAATTTGCAGGATCGTATGTTATGGAGAGGAGTGGCAATGAGATTTTCGGCGGACTGAAGATGATTGCAGGATCTGTCTATATGATCAGACGGGATGTTCTTCAGGCATTCGGCTGGGGAACTTCTATCACCGAGGACTTTGAACTGACACTCAAGATTTACGAAGCAGGATACAAGGTCGTCTATACCCCCTATATCCAGGCACCGAGCGAGTGTGTTTCCACAGTCAAGCGACTTATACGCCAGCGGATGAGGTGGGCGGAAGGACATTCCTTTAATGTCAAAAAAATGTTTGCGCGGTTACTACGAACTCCATACATGAATGGGGCTGAAAAGCTGGAGTTCTTGTATCTCTCGCCGTACTATCTCCAGTCTTTCTTCTTTATTTTAGGGACGATTGCCTGGTTTATCTCTGAGACGTTGTTTCACGCAAAACTGCCGTTCTGGACCAGCCTTTGGGGGTGGTCACTGGTCTTTAGCAACTTCTTATCGTTACCATTGATGAACTCAGTCGGACTGTTCTTGGAAGAATCGGAAGAAAAAGACTTTTTAGGCATTATTTCTTTTGTCGGGATGTCGTATCTTTTGGTTCCGTTCCAAGCCTATGCAGCGATTCGAGGGCTTCTAGAAGATGAAGAGGGCGGTTGGTTTCGGACGCCCAAATCAGGGAAAATTACAGACACGATCACCAGAGGTCACTTTTATCGGTGGCTACGTGGA
>DATEUZ010000079.1:0-2494 GCA_035282885.1 Patescibacteria group bacterium
CCTGGAAGATAGAAAGTGGCAGATTGTAAAACACCCGAGGAAAATTCAACCATCTTTTCGATACGGGGTGTTGAAACACATTCAAGAAAATCCAGAATACAGTATCCGTCGCATCGTCCGAGAGCTTCGAAAAGAGTTTCCATCGCTTGGTAGGCACGGAGTTCTCAATATCTTGAAAGAGTTTAACCTTCTTACTCCGGAGAATCGGCAAGAGTTCGCGACATATAAAAGAAAACTTAAGAAAGGAACCCTTCATCCCCAAGAGAGGTTTCTTCTTCTTGAATCCGTAAGGATTGAGGGATTTTCGGTTCAAAAAGCATGTGGACTATTTCGCACTTCAAGAAAAACCTTTTATAAATGGTATAAGACGTATGAGAAAGAAAGATCCTGGACCGCTCTTTCTGACAGAGAATGGAAGATCGCTGACCACCCCAGACGTATTACCTCTGACTTGGAACAGCAGATTCTTACTCTTGTAGTTTCCTATCCAGAGTTGTCGAAGCACAAGATTGCAGCACTCATGCCTGAAACATCAGACGGGAAGAAACGAGTCGGGAACCACGGAGTGTACAATGTGCTGCGTCGTTTTGACCTGACGACCTTTGAAAAGAGATATGCCTATGCCCAAACGCGCCGAGTCCCCGAAGTGGTTCTGCCAATACCAACAGGAGCAGTTGTTCCTGTCCCGATTCCAGAGATACCTCAGGCTCCAATTCATGGACCTCCTCTTTCTCGTTTCATAACGTTTCTTCGGTACGCCTTTTCATCTCGAGAGCGATTCCTCATCAGTGTTTTCTCATTTGGTAGCATAGGTATCTTACTTTACAGCTATCTTATGATGCTTACACAGGCTGAACCGGGAACACATCTTGGTTTGATCTTTGCCTCAATTGCGCTTTTCTTCGGGTTGTTCTTTTTCCTCTATTCGATTAAGTACTACCTCGTGATCGCGTCCGTGTTGGGGTACTCAAAGGAGTTTCCGGTACAAAAAGAGAATCAAAAATCAGGTTTGCTACAGAGAGTCGCATCAACCCTCGGTTTCCAAACGCATGCCGCGAAAGATGAAGGAGTAGAACGCGTCGGTCTTATTGCTGATATTCAAAAACAAGAGCTTTCGTATTATCCTTTTGTCTCTATCCATGTAGCTACCTACAATGAAAAACGGGTTGTCAACCGATTACTGACAGCCTGTACGTCTCAAGATTATCCGAATTATGAAGTCGTGATTGCAGATGACTCCACAGACGAGACGGTGGACATTCTGGAACAATGGAAAAGTCATCCCCGAGTCAAGATATCCCACCGTCCCACCAGAGAAGGATTCAAAGGAGGAGCTTTAGGCTACGCCCTGGAAAAGACTGACCCGAACGCCGAGTTTGTGATTATTTTTGACGCAGATTTTATTCCATATCCAGACACGATCAGCCAATTTCTGAAATACTTCAAGGCTTCCACTGGAAAGCTTGAAAAATTCCAGGATTACTACGACTCACATGTTGCCGCGATTCAAGGGTACCAATGGCATGTGTTGAATAAATCAGAGAACTGGGTGACACGGGGAGTGAGAAGCGAGTTTGCAGGATCGTATGTGATGGAACGATCTGGAAACGAGATTTTCGGGGGCTTAAAAATGATTGCAGGGTCTGTCTATATGATTCGGCGAGATGTCCTCCAAGCCTTCGGCTGGGGAACCAGTATCACCGAGGACTTTGAGCTCACTCTCAAGATTTACGAAGCAGGATACAAGGTTGTCTATACTCCGTATATTCAAGCGCCATCAGAGTGTGTCTCCACTCTCAAGCGACTTATACGTCAGCGGATGAGGTGGGCAGAAGGGCACTCGTTTAATGTCAAAAAGATGTTCACGCGATTACTGCGGACTCCGCACATGAATGTTCCGGAGAAAGCAGAATTTTTGTATCTTTCACCTTACTATTTACAGTCATTCTTTTTCATTATTGGAACATTAGCATGGTTTTTGTCGGAGGCGGTATTCCATACAAAACTTCCGTTCTGGACAGCTCTTTGGGGATGGAGCTTGGTGTTTTCGAACATGCTGTCGTTACCACTAATGAATTCGGTCGGACTCTTCTTAGAGGAGGCAGAGGAAAAAGACTTTTTAGGGCTTATTTCCTTTGTCGGAATGTCGTACCTTCTTGTCCCGTTTCAGGCATATGCATCAATTAGAGGGCTTTTAGAGGAGGAAGAAGGGGGTTGGTTCCGAACTCCGAAGTCCGGGAAGATTACGGATACGATCAGCCGGGGCACCTTTTATCGTTGGTTGAGAGGTTTACTTCCAAGACGAAGAGAAATTACTTCAATATCCCAGGTTGAAGTAGTTCAGCCTGTGCCGAATCTCTACACCAGTTTACGAACAGCACAAAACTCATTTCAGTCATTTTCTTTACAAAAGAAAGTGCTTCCTTTTGTGAATCCTTTCAATGTGGTGCTCGCGGGACTTGTCGTGCTTCTCTCTTGGTCAATATTCACATCA
>DATEUZ010000080.1:0-4224 GCA_035282885.1 Patescibacteria group bacterium
TATATACCAAAAGACGTCCAATTTACCTTGGAATCGCATAAAGTTCTGGTTGAAGGGCCTAAGGGTAAATTGACGCTTCATATCAGACCAGAAGTTACTCTTGAGAGGAAGGACGAAGCAGTTATTGTTAAGAGGACAAGAGAAGATAAGTTTGCGAAATCGTATCATGGGTTAATCAGGAGTCTCATCGCAAATATGATGAAGGGTGTGACGACCGGTTGGACAAAAACTCTTCAGCTCGTAGGAGTAGGTTTCAGAGCGAGACTAGAGGGGAAATCTGTCGTTCTCTCGGTCGGATTTTCTCATCCCGTGACTGTCGTCCCGCCTGAGGGCGTCACGCTTGCGGTTGAAGAAAATAAGATAGTCGTTTCAGGGGCAGACAAAGAGCTTGTTGGAAGAGTCGCTGCTCAAATCCGGGCAGTCCGCCCGCCGGATGCGTATAAAGGGAAGGGAATCCGGTACGATGATGAAATTGTCCGTACGAAACCCGGAAAAGCAGGAAAGGGAACCGTTGGAGGAACTCAGGCATGAAGAAGATAGAAAAGAAAACGCAACGATTAAAAAGGCATAAGAGAATTCGGGCAACGCTTTCGGGAACGAAAGACTGTCCGAGACTTTCAGTCTTCCGTTCGAATTTCTATATTTACGCACAGCTTATTGATGATGTTCATCACAGTACCTTGGTTGCTGCTTCCGATCAAGAGTTAGAAAAAAAGAAAACCAAGTTACCAAAAGAAGCGATGAAGCGAGCAAAGGAAGTCGGTTTAGTTTTGGCGCAGCGGGCGAAAGAGAAGAAGATCAAAAAGGCTGTTTTTGATCGATCAGGATACAAATACCACGGGCGAGTCCGTGCTCTTGCTGAGGGAGCTCGTGAGGGAGGACTTTCCTTTTAAGGGAAGGAAGATGTATGGCATATCAAGGACCAAGAGAAGAAAAAGAATTTGATGAGAAGATCGTACAGGTGAACCGAGTCGCAAAAAAAACAAAAGGCGGCAATAAAATCGGTTTTTCTGTTTTGATGGTTATTGGTGATAAAAAGGGAAGAGTAGGCGTTGGGTTAGGAAAGTCGGGAGATGTTCAATCCGCTATACGGAAAGGTGTAAATTACGCAAAGAAACACCTCGTAAACGTTCCAATGAAGGGAAGAACCATACCGTCGCCTATTTTTGTGAAACTCGGAGCTGCAAAGATAATTTTGAAGCCTGCGCCAGTTGGTGCCGGAGTTATTGCTGGAGGAGCAGTACGAGCAGTAATGGAGGCCGGAGGTGTTCAGGATGTCGTTTCGAAAGTATTGGGAACGAATAATCAAGCCTCGAACGTCTACGCAACAATGGAGGCAATAAAGAGACTTGCAAGTCTTGTTGACTTGAAGAAGAGAGTACATGCTGTTGAGGAAAAGAAAGAGGAAGTCCCGCAAAAAGAAGTGCAGAAAGAACAAAAGAAAGAAGAGAAGAAAGAGAAACCAGCAGAACAAAAAGGAGTGGAAAAGAAGAAGACTCCTCAGGAAAAAGAAGCAAAGAAACACGCTTCAGGTAAAGGGAAGAAAGAAAAAGCGACGAGAAAGACTGGAAAGAAGGACGTAAAGAAATGAAACTTCATGCACTTCAGACGGCAAAAGGGAAACAGAAAAAAGCCCAACGAAGAGGTCGAGGATACGGAAGTGGTCGCGGTGGACATACGGTCGGTCGCGGATCAAAGGGACAAAATGCTCGGGGGAAAGTCGCATTATGGTTTGAAGGAACAAAAATAAAAAAATCTCTTCTCAAAAGACTTCCCATGCAGCGTGGAAAGGGAAGACTGAAACCCTCTTCTGGGCCAATAGAGCTTAATCTTAAATATCTGAACGTCTTACCTGCAAACTCTACGATAGACATCGATCTTTTAGTGAAACATGGAATCGTAAAAGAAGAAGATGCCAAAAGATTGGGTGTCAAGATACTCGGAGGAGGAGACCTCCAGGCACCGTTGACAGTTCTTGTTCCCACAACTGGCGGAGCAAAGAAAAAGATTGAGAAAGCAGGGGGAACTACTCAAAAAGAAGACAAGGTCAAGGACACAAAGGAGCAAAAGAAGTCATGAATTCGATCCTTGACCCGATTAAAAATGCATGGAACATTCCGGATCTCAGAAAAAAGATACTTTTTACTGCATTTGTGATCATGGTGTTCCGTCTTGCTGCTTTCATTCCTGTTCCAGGTGTTGATCTTACCGCATTAAAACGACTCTTCACCGAAAATGAACTTTTGTCACTTCTTGATATTTTTTCAGGAGGAACCCTTATCAACTTCTCTATTATGGCTGTTGGATTAAACCCATATATCAACGCTTCGATTATTTTCCAATTACTCATGATAGTGTTTCCTAAATTAGAAGAACTCTCAAAAGAAGGAGAATCTGGAAGACAAAAACTCAACCAATATACACGTTTTCTTTCCGTTCCGTTGGCGGCGCTTCAGTCTTTTGGTATGTATGTGCTTTTGGAGAACCAGAAGATTATTGATCCTTTGAATCCCCTATTTCTTACCGCAATGATTGTCACGATGACAGCTGGAACAATTTTTCTTATGTGGTTGGGTGAACTCATTACAGAACACGGAATCGGAAATGGTATCTCTATGCTTATTTTTGCGGGAATTGTTGCACGGCTCCCTGTTGTTTTTGCACAAACAACAGCGATTGTGACCTCCACGCAACTTTTCAACATCCTTATTTTTGGGACAGTTGCAGTGGTGGTTGTTTCAGCGATTGTTGTTATCAATGAGGCGACCCGACAAATTACGATTCAATATGCACGTCGGGTACGGGGAAATAAACTCTACGGAGGTCAGGCAACATACTTGCCGCTTCGTGTAAACCAGGCTGGCGTTATTCCGATCATCTTTGCGGTTTCTCTTATTTTACTTCCTTCCATGCTAGCGAACTACCTTGTTGCATTTCCGAATCCGGTTGTTTCTTCTATTTCAATCTGGATCCGTGATCATTTTGACCCTGCCGGCCTTCTCTACAACTTTGTCTATTTCTCACTTGTTATCGGGTTTACGTATTTTTATACCGCAGTTACATTTAATCCGACAAAGATAGCTGACGAGATTAAAAAGTATGGTGGTTTCATTCCGGGAATCAGACCGGGAAAGCCAACGGCTGAGTATCTGAATCGCATTTTGACAAGAATTACTCTCGCTGGAGCAGTTTTTTTGGGGTTGATTGCGATCCTTCCTTCTCTGACGCGGTCTTTTACCGGGATTGCAGCGTTAACGGTCGGAGGAACAGGAATTCTTATTGTGGTTTCGGTTGTTCTTGAAACGACAAAACAGCTTGAAGCGATGCTTGTTATGAGAAATTACGAGGGCTTTTTAGAAAGGTAAGTATGATTGTTTTAGTATATGGGCCGGAAGGTTCAGGAAAAACAACACAAGCAGTACTTCTTTCCCGGATTCTTGGGATTCCTCTTATTCAATCAGGGGGACTCGTGAGAGATGAGATTCGAAAGAAGTCACCTGTCGGAGAAATCTGCGAGGAGAGCGCAAAAGCAGGGAAATATGTTGACGATGAAATTGTCAATACACTCATTCTCGGGCGTTTATCGGGAGAAGACTGTAAAAATGGATTTATCCTTGACGGATTTCCCCGTCATTATCCACAGCTTCTCGCCCTGAAAAAATTTCTTGCGGAAAAAAATCAACATATCGATAAAGTCGTGTATATTACCATCCCGGAAGAAGAGTCAATTAAACGGCTCATGATACGGGGAAGAGCTGATGATACTCCGGAATTGATTCGATCGCGATTACAAAATTTTCATCAGGGAGCACAGCCGATTTTGGATGAATACAAAAAAGAAGGTCTTGTTGAAGAAATTGACGGCACGCCAACCATTGAGCAGATCCACCAAGAGGTGGTAAAGCGAGTGCGGTCTTGAATAAGATTTACGTCAAGTCACCAAAAGAACAAGAGATCATGAAGCTTGGCGGAGAAATCGCAGGGTTTGTACTTTCACAAGTCATGAAGGATGTTGTTCCCGGCATAACAACTCTGGAACTCAACCAAAAAGCTGATACACTGATGAGAGAAAAAGGTGCAACTCCGTCTTTTTTGACGGTGGACGACTATAAATATGCAATCTGTGCGACAGTCAACGATGAAGTCGTACATGGACTTCCGGGTAACCAAAAGCTCAAAAGCGGAGATATCATCGGAATAGACCTTGGAGTACTTTATCAAGGT
>DATEUZ010000081.1:0-2427 GCA_035282885.1 Patescibacteria group bacterium
TCGTCTTATTTCATTAATACGTCATCAACAACCCGAGAGTAAGATTTTAATTGTCTCTACTTCACCAACTTGGAAATTAGCAAGAGATGCATTCTATTCTGGGGCTACGGATTATGTCCGTAAAAGATATAGTAAACAGGAAATGTTGGAAACAATTCAAGAAGCTTTCTTAAAGCCAAATTTGAGTAAAGTTCGCTAGGTTTTTTTAGGATTTGATATGAGCAAAAAAAAGATACTATTCGCCGATGACAAAATTGACTTTCTTAATGTGCGTAAAGAATTCCTGGAAAATGCTGGATATTCTGTCATTCCAGTTAATAATCCTGAGCAAGCAGAAGAAAGACTAGTACAAGGTGGAATCGATCTAGCGATCCTTGATATTAGGTTGGTGGATGATTCAGATGATAAAGATACGAGCGGATTAGATTTGGCAAAGAGGGTCGCTCGTTCTGTTCCAAAAATCATTCTTACACAGTATCCTTCTTGGGAGGCAGTGCGAGAGGCTCTTGGGCCTGACCTTAATGGGCTTCCTCCAGCAGTCGATTTTGTTGCTAAGCAGGAAGGGCCAGAGGCGATGTTGCGTGCAGTCGATTGGAATCTGAGACATCCATATCTGAAAAGAAACATCCTTATCAACTTTGATGTACCTAACATGATGGGTTTACCTGAACGGATGGTTATACTCGGTCCAGAGGAAGCCACGCGACGCTTAAATAAGAGTTTTGAAAATACTCTAAAAGATTTGTCGCATATTCAGAGACAGGAATTTAAACGAGCATCGCAATATCATTATTGGGCGCTTGTATCAGCAATCCTAGGCATCCTTATTGTATTGATCGGCGCGGTATTCTCATATCTTGGTCTGGTTCCCTCATCAATGCTTTTGCCTATTGCTGGTGTTATTTCGGAATCAGTTGGAGTACTTTTCTTTACACGGGAGGATGCAGCTCACAAGCGCATAAGCGCTTATTATGCTAGACTTGAGGAGGTAAATAAATTCGGAAATATTCTTACAGTCTGTGACACTATTCCATCAAGTAAGAAACGTGAAGAATACCGGTTGAAAATTATCGATAAAATTATTAATAAATGGTCTGGTCAGATTTAGGTTGCTAGCTATTTTTGGAGAGCCTACTATGAAAAATGGACACATCTTATTTGTTGATAATGTCGAATCTTTTCTCAGAGAAAGGAGTGAATTTCTTGAGGCTGCCGGGTATAAAGTGTTAAAAGCGACCTCACTGGAAGAGGCCGTAAATTTCTTTGAGGAGGCTCGTGTACATCTTGCGATTCTCGACATTAGGATAGAGGACGATGTCGATGATTATGATACTAGCGGAATTGAATTAGCGAATAATGAGCGTTATAAAGCGATTCCGAAGATCATGCTTACCGGATTCCCAACGTACGAAGCAGTGCGTAACACACTGAGCTCAAGAGTAGGAGAGAAATCTGCTGCAGTCGCTTTTCTTTCAAAATCGGAAGGTCCAGAGATCATGGTTCAAGCAGTCAAAGAAGCTTTTGCCCAGCATGTGCGCATCAACTGGGACCTTGTCATTAAATGGATTGAAGGAAGCCCCATCGATTTCCCATATTGTGTCACGCACATCGAACCCGAACTCGAAAAAACGCTCTTACCTGACCGGATTGACGAATTCGAGGACTTATTCCGAAAACTATTTTTCGAGTACGAACAGATCACAATCTCACAGCTGATTTGGAGCAAAGAAGGGCGGATTTGCTTGGAGGTCTTCGCTTTTTCTGGGGAAAAAGAAGAGCAAATGATAGTCACCTGTGGGCGGGTAAATGATCTCGAGGCAGAAGAAGTAAATTTCAATAAACATACTCCGAAAGGTTATCCTGGTTTTTCTCAACCGATCGTTAAAGAGACTTTTCGTTATGCCGCTATCGCTCGGGCGATTTCAAAGCAAGAGATCGATTTAATCATGAGTTTCGCCTTTTTCTTCCGAGAGATGTCAGAAAAGCAAATCCGCGACGCGCTGGAGAATCTTTACCAATCCACGATGGCCAGCTGGCACCTGCAGGATCTTACTTCGGAAGGGATAGAGAGCCTAGCGCAAACTTATCGAAATAGGATGAACATTGTTGAGGACCATTATCCACTAGAAGGTCTAAAAGCCTACATGGAGATGCTTACCGAAGAAGCTCAATCTAAACGCTTGATGGAAGATATCTTCATCCAAGACAGTACAATAACGTTCAAATTCCCAAACGGGCAATCTATCACCCTTCCTGACCCCTTCACCCGCCTGTACGAGGATGCATCGTTCCCCAAACCCGAGATCATGTATGGGACCACACTGGGAGGTTTATCGGCCAATTCCATCCTGGTGGATCGAGAGTGCCAGACCTGGCCGACTGATTTCTCCCGCATTGGGACAGGCCTGATCCTCAAGGATTATATTT
>DATEUZ010000082.1:0-3612 GCA_035282885.1 Patescibacteria group bacterium
TGAGCAATCTGCCTTAGCTTTTTTTCTCCTACCATTTCCCTACTCCTATCTGAACACCACGGAACCTGGCCGGGCTCGTTCCATGACCAACATGCGATGTTTGAACCGGCTCTCCTTTGCCACAATTCGGGACTCCGAAGATAACCCAGTGGTTCTTGTCACAGACCGCATCACAGGAATTCCAAAAGACAGGAGTCATGCCCGTATAGGTTGGATTCCTCAAAACGCGGGTTATTTTGCCGTTTTTTATTTCCCAGGCGATCTCGCATCCAAACTGAAAGTTTAAGCGCCTGTCATCAATGCTCCAACTTTTATTCGAACTCATAAAGATACCGTATTTCGTATCCGCAATAAGCTTTTCAAGAGTCCAATCACCCGGCTCAAGGTTGATGTTCGTCATACGGATTAATGGCAGTTTATCCCAGCCATCAGCCCTTACGGTTCCATTACTCTTCTGGCCGAGTGTGTGGGCTGTCTCACGGGACGTCAAAAAGTTCTGTAAAACGCCGTTTCTAACAATATAGACACGTTGCGCCGGCACTCCTTCATCGTCAAATCCGAACGTGCCTAAGCCCCGTTTTGCTGTCGCATCGGCGGTGATCGTGACTTTGTCCGAACCATACTGAAACTTTCCCAGCATGTCCGGAGAAAGGAAGCTCGTGCCTGCGAAACTTGCTTCCATGCCAAGCACACGGTCAAATTCAACCGCGTGACCGCATGATTCGTGTACCTGAAGCGCGAGCTGGTTATTATCGAGGATCAAATCGAACATTCCCGATGGACACTGGTCAGCTGTCAAAAGCTGACACGCTTCTTCTCCAATTTTCTTTGCGTTTTCTTCAAGGTTCAACTCAGAGATAAGCTCAAAACCGCCAGTAATGTTTTGTCCTCCGTGGGAATTGGGATAGGTTCTGTTCTGAGCATCATCGGTTGAAATCGCTGTTACCTCTAATCCGCAACCGGTTTCAACGAGCTCCTGGGTAATGAACGCCCCCTCAAGTGATGCGAATGTCTTTTTTTCTTTGAGCGCCCGAAAATTCGTCTGTGAGATTTTGATCAAGGGAGACACGCGCATTGCTTCTTCTGCCGCAAGAAGCATCTCAATCTTTTGTGATAACGGGACATAAAACGGATCTTCTTTCACAGGTGTTTTGTACGTGGCTTTTATGACCTTTTCTTTTGATAACACCACTTTTTCTTTTTGCGCGATGGATGACGCTTCTGCGATCTGAAACGCCTTCTTTACGGTTTTCTGGATCGCGGATTTTGTCATCTCATAGCTTGCTGCAAAACCCCAGGCGCCGTTTTTGATGAGACGAATTCCGAATCCGAGGGTTTCTGAAGACACGAGTGCCTCAACGATCCCGTCTTTCGTCGCTATGTCTTCTGTATTGGCTTCTACGATACGGATATCACCGTATTCGGCACCACCAATGTCCATTGCATTTAATGCAGTATGAATAAGATCCTTCATATGTCCCCTTTGGAGAGAGAAAAGAATCTACGTTTAGGTACTTGGCAGTATATCATTCGGGCTTTTGTTCTGTAAAGATGAGCATGGCTGCATTGCTTCTCTTTTTGGCGTTCCTACGGTATAATGAACTCGTTGCCGAGGTGGCGGAACTGGCAGACGCGTAGGTCTCAAAAACCTATGGGAATAACATCCCGTGAGGGTTCGATCCCCTCCTTCGGCACCAAAAGATGCATGGTCCATTCTCCTTCCCACGAAGTCGTTTTTCTACAAAAGCTTGAATGATATGACCTCTTATGTTTAAATGGCACTAGGTATGGCACGAACAATTCATCTCCATGATGCAGAGAAAAATCTCGTCACAACACTGACTATCGAAGAACATCTTGCGTCTGACAACCTCCTTGACGAAGAAAATCCTGAAAACGAGATTCTCACTATCCTTTCACAAGTCCACGACGACAATCCTCCTCTTCGCGCACCGATTATGAATATCGAACGCAATCATCCGGCCGCCCAGGCGCTGATCCTTCTCATTGAAACCATCAACAAAAACGGATTCCTGACCTTTGTCCTGAACCCCGAACAAAACGAGCACAATGAGATCGAGATTGAAGTGGAATCTCACGAGGGACGGCTTATGGCAAAGATTTCACAGGACGAATCGTATAATATCCATATTGATGTCTTAAGTTCCGATATGAAGGAAACACTTGAGTATGCACTCAAAAAAGCAGTAGTCTTTGTCTCGACACAGGTAATGACGAACACCCTTCCCCGTACCACACACCTCCGAGAATTTCCACAAGAAGAGTACGCCCCTCTCCCTCAAGACCAAACAAAAGAGGCTTTTTACGCTTTCTTCCGCGAGAAACCAGCGAAACGGAAAGAAAATTAAAAGAAGCGGGAGAGAGCCGAAGATATGCAAACGGGGTATTATTCTTCTTTCTTCGCACGTTTCGCTTCTACTTCATAGAAGCGGATGCGGTTTCCCTTAAAAAGAAGGTCAATCGTTCCCAGCGGGCCGTTTCTGTGTTTTGCGATCAAAAGTTTTGCGATCTCGGGACTGTTCTCCGGGTCTTCCCGGTAAATAAACATCACGACGTCCGAGTCTTGCTCAATTGCCCCGGATTCTCTCAGGTCTGCAAGTTCAGGGCGTTTCGATCCTCTCTGTTCGACTGCCCTTGAAAGCTGCGAAACTGCAAGTATAGGAATTTTTAATTCTCGGGCAAGGTTTTTCAAGCTTTGAGAAATCTCTGAGACTTCTTGCACTCTATTTTCCAGGTTTCTTCCGTGAATAAGCTGCAGATAGTCAACCACAAGAAGGCTCAATCCGTGTTGTGCCTGCAGCCGACGTGCTTTTGTTCTCATTTCCAGAATGTTGATACCGGGAGTATCGTCAATAAAAAGCGGTGATTCAGCAAGCTCACCCATCGCCTCCGAAAGCTTCTCAAAATCCTCTTCCTCAAGACGGCCTGTCTTGAGTCTCCACGCATCAACGTCCGCTTGTGCGACAAGAAGACGGTCCACAAGCTCTTCTTTACTCATCTCCAGGGAAAAAATCCCGACAGGCAGTTTCTCCCTCACAGACACATACTGTGCTATGCCGAGCGCAAAAGCAGTCTTTCCCTGCCCCGGACGCGCAGCCAAAATAAGGAGGTTTGAATCCTGCATTCCTGCAAGCTTACTATCAAGGTCCTTAAACCCTGTTGTCACTCCTCGAAGTTTCGAACCCTTCTTCATGAGTTCGTCAAGTCGGTCAAAACTTTCTGTAAGGGTTTCTTTAATCGGAATAAACTGCTGGCGTTGGTTTGTCTGGGAAATACCGAAGAGTTCCCGCTCTGACTGGTCGACAACATCCTTGACTTCTGACCCTTCGTTAAAAGAAAGTTCTGTAATCTTTGCAGAAACATCAATAAGTCTCCGACGAATAAAGTGGTCGTGGACAATCTTTCCGTACTGTTCGATATGCGCTGCAGTGGGAACTGCATTGACCAGTTCTGTCAAATAGGACGATCCGCCGATTTGTTTATACCGTTTGTTCCGTTTTAACTCTTCGGTAACGGTGACAAGGTCAATCGGCTCGCGCCGCTCATAAAGCCCCAACATCGCATCATAAATATCGCCGTGAATCTCGCGGT
>DATEUZ010000083.1:0-4024 GCA_035282885.1 Patescibacteria group bacterium
TTCTGGCAGTTAATAAATCGTTGATATTAATCGGTAGATGCATCTTTTTCCTCTTTTACTCCGGAGATCTTTTTTACATCGCTTATTATGCCTCAGGAAAATACTTATTCACATTCAACACGCCGGAACCAAGTTCATCCACTCGACCAATCTGGGTGAGTAATTTGGAGATCTCGACGACACCCAATAAAATATCGCCGCCATCACGGTTTAACATGGCACAGATGGTTTCAAAAAGGGTCTCCGGCAATTCTGCCTTTGCCTCTTTGAACTCCAGGCGAATGTCTTCACGCTGCCTGAGCAATCGTCTTACCCGTTCTATGTTCATACCTTGCAATTCCCTTATCTATCTATGATGTCTCCTGCAATCTGCTCAGGGTTTTGTTTTGTCATAACAATATACTGTAAAAAGCACCGCGAGATTGGTTTCCTGAGGTTAACGTAGCAGGATCGAATTTTAGTGTCAATATAGATTTTGCTTTTGATGTTACCGCTTTCACCTACAAATCAAGAGTTTGTTAATTTTGGAAAATCATTGATTACCAAGAGAAAGAGAACGCAGTAAATAAGGCGCGGGTGTACCAGCTTTTTGCAAAAACCGCAGAGGCTTATTCACCGTCGCCTTGATTTGATTGTTCGGCAATATATTTTCTTTTTTTAGAAAGAACGCTATCAGGTCTTGCTATCATTTCTTCCCAATATATCTTCTCTTTTCCAATTTCGTGCGCCATGTCTTCGATGAGCGCAGCGTGCCTCTCAGATCTCAATCGAAATTCTTCAAGAATGCCTGGCATGTCCTGTTGATAGATATTCTCTGTACAAACTCTCAGTGCGATTTCAGAAAATGCTTCATAACGAAATTCTGCATCCGACATTTCTAGTGCTGAATGAATAAAAAATGCTTTCTGAGCCAGGTATGAAGCAGTCATGGTACGATTTAGTATTTCAACTTGGCCCACCTTTTCTTCAGGGAGAAGGAATATTTGCTGTGACTCATCATAGCCAACGTAAAATGCAGCTTCCTTTTCTTGCGGCATGGCTTCTCTTTTAGAGAGACCCGCGTGACGTTCTCCGGTCTCCGAATGCATTTCTAAACGATGTGGGCTTATAAGCTCATACAGGAAGGCGCGATGCGATTTCTTCTTGTGATCTAACCATGCGCTCCAGAACCATTGCCATTCGCCTTTTTTTAACTGAAACGCTGCAAGTATTGAAAGCGACTTTCCGATTTCTTCTTGACCCAACTGACTCAGCCCTAGGGCTATATGCGGAAAGTTTTCAAGGAGTGACATCGCCGACATAACAAGTGAAAAACCGTTACTGACAGACTTTTCGTATCCTTCTCGCAGCACCGCCTTCGGGATCTGTGTTTGCCGTGGCTTCTTTTTCATTTATTTCTCTTTATTTTCATGCCGAACGACCAATCTCACCGGCGGCTGTGGAGCGCAGCAGAAAAGCCGTCCGGTGCAGCACCTTGTTGGATGCCTTTCACAGTTTCGTCAAATATATGTAGTGAAGATTTTCGCGCTTGAATATGTTGCCAACAACTACATCTTGGTTTGCCTTGGCGATTTCATCTTGTATGGGTTCCTGAACCCAGAGTGGGTGCTCAAACATTTTACTCATGATCTGGATAAATCGTGCTTTTATTTCGGGAGAGAATACCTTCTGAAAACAGAGTGGCTCGTAAATCTTTGCGCCATTCCTCTGCTCCAAGGCAAATCTGAGTGCTTCTTCCAAGACGTCAATCCAAGTGTTGAAAGCCGTTTTGTAGAAGTATGTGCGGGAGAGTTTATGCAGGTGCGAATCGGAATTTTCGGCCGACCATTTGTCCTTGATCGAGAGTGATTCGATCTGATCGAGGATAAAACATACGTTCTCGACTTCGTCGGAGCGGTAATTCTCTGGGTCGTCCGAGTACTTGGAGATCGCATCGAGTTTGCAAAACTTGCCGATCAAGCGTTCCAGACTCTGCCAGAGGATCGGTTTTCTTTTTTGACTTTGTCTGTCTTCGGCAGCGTATTCCCTCACGAAAGACCGTTCGAGATTGATCTCGGCAATAATGGAGGCAAGGAGGAATTTCCTAACCTCAGCCCTGGATTCTTCCTTGAGGATGTCCGCCTCAGTGAAGCGAGCATGCGGATCGCCAACTTGTTTGCGATAAGCCTCGATCTTCTGGCGGTATATGTCTGCTAGTTTGGCGTCAATGTGTGACTTTTTGTATCGCTGCTGAACGAAGTCTGTGTGAGCTTCGTAGATCACGACCCGAAGCTCAGGCACCGGCGGATGTACAAAGACAATGCAGGGAATCATTGTCCGATTGTTGCCAACGATTTGCGCTACAGCCTTGTGTTGGCCGTCGAAAACCTTGATCGTCTTCGATTCCGCATCCAATCGTCCAAGAATCGGCAAGAGTTGCACTGACCGTTTTAGATTGAAGACCAAGGGGAGGATCTTCGGTTCAAGTGGACGCAATTGGATCTCGTCATCATTCTCGATATACTTGGTCTCAACCTCGTGAAAGAAATAATAGTTGTCTCTTCCGCCGATTCTTTGGTTGTATAGTGGAAGAGTTGTTCCATTGATGGTTATTGCGTCGAAGCGTTCGGCAATCGAATAGACTGAGGGAACGGCCTTGGGGCAGAGATCCTTCAGCCCCGTGATTTTCTTCAGCGCCTTTAGGACGCGAAGTTCCTCGCGATACTCAACGGGCGATTTCTTACCCTTTGACTTGTGGCAATTCGCCTTGTTGGGATCGCGTGACGCATGAACCGGAGCGAAGTTCGACAATTCCTGCGGATAACCGTCTGCGTAGTTGTAAATGTGGTCGTACTCAATCTCATCAGGCCCGTAGTTCTCAAGGGGGTCAAGGCATATGTAGCAGACGTTATGTTTTGCACGTAACTCTGCTTTTTCGTCCGCACTGAGAACCCGTCTTTCCTCTTTCATATCTGTCTCCTCTTTGGCATCCAGTTATTAGGCAGTTAGCCACTAGTAGCACAAAGTTTTTATCTTGTCCATACCCAGCAAATACTCACGAAGGAATTATGACATATCTGCTTATTATGATTATTCTTTTCAAAGGACTAATATGAGTTTTCTGATATTAGTCCTTTGTCTTTAATTCTATGAAACCTATACCAAGAGATATTTTGACTCAATATGAGACCGTCCTGAAAAAAAGCGGTTATCCCTTTTTATTCTCGTTATCGGGGATACTCCTAATAAACCAGATTCCCTATTAAACACTTTGGGAATGACATAATATACTCTAACCTTAGAATTATTCGGCTTAATTCAAATATCAAGGTCTAACACCCTATCTGTGTTATTGTTTTTAGTTGATAAGAGAGATTACCTATTAGCAGTTGAAAGTGTGTATTAGAGAGGTCTACTCATAAATCACACTTTCAGGAAGAAAGAGAGTATAACACCAAGCATGAATCACAATCACAACAGGCCAACAGAATATTTTGTGTGTATTGAAAGGTAAAACCACTAAAATATCCTTGTGATATCTATATCAAGGATGCCGATACCGTGTATTATAGGGACCTACTCAATTCTATAATTCACATAGAAGTTTCGTATAATGTCCCCGAATTTCCGGGGGCCAGTGACCGCGGTATGTTTTCCCTGAAAGATGAATACAGCACGTGAACGCGACCTTGAGTCCAGAAATTTACAGAGATGTTGCTTACGAATCTGTTAACCTTGTCGCATTTTCTCAAGTTTGCTATAGTATATTAAGCTTATATTCTTATAGAAACACCTATTAAGAGGAGGAATCAAAATGACGGTAAAGGATGTTGTCAGGCAAGTAATTGATACGCTGCCTGATGAAGCAACCATAGATGACGTTATCCATGCATTGTACATCAATGCAAAGTTCAATCATGGCGAAAGAGAAATTCGTGAAGGGAAAGGCATCCCACATGAAGAGGCAAAGACCAGATTACAAAAATGGGTACAGTAAGTCGTGTTATACCTGAGATTAGTGAACCATCCTGTCGTGAAATAATTT
>DATEUZ010000084.1:0-14426 GCA_035282885.1 Patescibacteria group bacterium
GTTTCGGGCAGTGTTGTATTTTCCGAAATATAAGAAATATTTTCAGGACCTTTCAGAGAAAGAACACCAAGAGATTAACCACAGGAGGGCGCTTATTCAAAAGATTTCTTTCCATTTGAAAAACATATGATCGAAAAAGACGCTGTCTTTGCTGTGTATAAACCGTACGGTATGACATCTCACGACGTGATTGCAATTATTCGGGAAAAGCTTCTCATAAAAAAAGTCGGACATGCAGGTACACTTGACCCCTTGGCCGAAGGTGTCCTCTTGGTGCTTACAGGGAAAAGGACAAAAGAGAGTTCCCACTTCATGGACACGGAGAAGGAATACGAGGCTTCAATCGTCTTTGGGGAAAAAACCGAAACCGGAGACCGTGAAGGCCGGGTGATAGAAACAATGACGAAGAAAGATGTGTTGCATCATGTACAAAAAAGAACACTTAAACAAGCTTGTAGAAATTTTGTGGGGAACTACGTGCAGACCGTTCCTTTATTTTCAGCAGTAAAAAGAAAAGGGAAGAGGTTATATTCCTTTGGCCGTTCAGGTACTCCAGTTCCTGAATTGCCAAAAAGACGAGTTGAAATAAAGGAGATTCGGCTCGTTTCATTGGATGAAAATTGTGCGACGATTAAAGTCGTGTGTGGAAAGGGTGTGTATATTCGACAACTCGTGGAGGATATAGGGAATTTTTTACAAGTACCGGCGACACTTGATCGGCTAGTAAGGACACGGGTTGGACCATTTCTTTTGGAAAAAGCCTTGTCTCTCACAGATCTGACGTGGGAGAGTATAACAAAAGCTGAATAGGAATACCGCGTATGACAAAAAGATAAAAGGGGATTTACGTTAAAAGAGACCCTAGAGGGTGAGAAAGAACACATACTACTCCCCTTTTCCCCACCCTTTTTTCTGCCGATCTATAGTTTTTCCTACGGGTCTTATATGATTTTTGTAGATTGACCTTAGGAGAGGAAAAGCCCATAAGGCCTAGATAAGAAATTATAAAGTCTTTCGGGTTTTTCGCTTCAGGTGTACTTCAATCCGGTCAAAAGCCCGATTGATGACTCCTTCCGTGGATGCGAACGCTATGCGTACATGAGCTTCTCCTGTCGGACCGAATGTACTACCTGGAACCAAAGCGACACGTGCTTGTTCGAGGAGTTCAAGGCAAAAACGCAGGGAATTTTTCTCTTTTTTAAGTTTTGGAAATGCGTAAAACGTTCCTTGGGGAGGTTCGTACTCGAAGAAATCTGAAAGGGGTTTGATCCGTTTCGTCAGAAGATCTCTCCTTTTAATGTATTCCTGTTGGAACATCTGTGTATAAGACCGACATGAGATGAGTGCCTCGTATCCGGCATACTGAGACACGGTTGGTGCGCACACGATGTTGGTATCATGGGTTTTAATAATTTCTTGGATAACAGACTGATCTCCTGCGACATATCCGAGTCTCATCCCACACATAGAAAAGAGCTTCGAGAAACTAAAAATTTGGAGAAGGTAGACGCGGTTTTTGGGTGTTGCAAAAGAAAGAACTGAGAGGGGTTGTCGACCGTCGTAGACAAAGTCATAGTACACTTCATCACACAAAAGAAAGATATGATGTTTTTCGGCGAGCTTCACAAAGAAGGACATTTCATCGTGAGAGAAAGCAGTCCCTGTCGGGTTATTCGGATTGCAGATGATGATGCCTTTCGTTTTTTTTGTTATTTTCTTCTCGACTTCTTGAAGAGATGGATGCCATGAACATTTTTCATTCAGAGGAATGAAAACGGGTTTCCCGCCCAATAGTGTGACGAGTCGAGCATATGTCGCAAACGATGGAGTAAAAAGAAGGAACTCGTCTCCCCTACAGCAGATGGTTGCAAGACTAATGAATAAAGCCTGATTTGCGCCGGCAGTAATGATGATCTCGTTTTCTGGATTGTATAAACGATGTGAGGTGTCTTGAATGTACGAACGTACGGCTTGGCGGAGTTCAGTGAGCCCATAGGTTTGACTATAAGGATCAGCTCTCTTCGTGGATAAGGATGCGATTGCTGCTTCCCTAATTGGGTCTGGAGTAGGGAAAAAAGATTTTCCCTGAGCAAGGGAGACCACATCAGTCAGCTTACTTGCTCGAATTTCCATCTCTTTGATAGCTGAGAGAGGAAAAGAAGATGTGGTAAACCGTTTTTCCATGAATCCTTTTATTGCAAGAGTAGTTTGTAGGAAAGATCTTCACGTTAAGATTAGGAAGAGACTTTTTCTCATCCGAGATATGTATTCCTTCCCTTTCCGAGGTACACGCGTGTACAGTAACAGTTACCAGTTTTTTGAATATTCGTCAAGTCTTGAGGTAGAGGAGAGATTTTGTGTACATTTGTGTACAATAGAAGAGATGAAAAAACAGAGCAACACACGAAATCTCGTTGAACCGGTTGGAATCGCTCTGGTTGTCCTTGTTGTGTTAGGGGCAGGACTTCTCCTTCTTTTTCGGCAAACTGAAGAAATTGAGCGGGTAGAAGATAAAGCACGAGAGCTCGTGAACCTTGTCCCGCCTTCGCGAGTCTTTCAGGCAGCGAGGGGTTGGCAGCAGATGAAAGCCTCGACAGCCTATGATGCTTCAAAATCCTTTTCTTTTAGTTACCCGGATAATTGGAAGATTTCTGAAGGAGAATCGGCACAGCTTGTTTATGAAAGAAGTGGGAAAGAGGCTTGTCGTCTCCGCGTGGGGGTTGCGGGTCATGAGCTTCCTTTTAACGCAGATGTACGTCAGGAAAGCCTCACGACCAGTCAAGCAACGTTTGATGTTTTGACTGCCCAAGTGAACGACGTTCCGTCACTTGTTGTTGCGACAGCCGAAAAAGAAGATGTTCCTTATATCTTAGAACTCGTCATCTCAGATGGGAAATCTGCATATCTTTGTAAGAGTCAGTTTTTCGATATAGTAAAGTCCATTCAATTTGGACAGTAGCCTGTTCTTATACAAATCATTCATGGGAATACGAACGAAACGAAATTCCGTAAAGAGGCAACCTCTTGGTTTCAGAACTCCTGACTGGTTCAAATCTCAATTACGGTTTTCCTCAAGAAAAGAAAAAAGAAAGAGCATCTGATGACTGGACAGTTTCAAGCCTCGTACTATAAAGTCCATATGTATGAAATCTGTCCCAAGAGATACTACTTTGAGTATCTTGATGAATACACCTCAAGTCATAAGAAGGATTTGAAGAAACCACACCCAAAACTGACGTTTGGAGCAAATGTTCACGACGTCTTAAAGGCGTTTTTCAAGTCACCGCCGAGCGATCGTACACAGGAGACAATGGAAACATATCTTACTGAAG
This sequence comes from Patescibacteria group bacterium, assembly GCA_035282885.1. GTDB lineage: Bacteria > Patescibacteriota > Microgenomatia > DATDVM01 > DATDVM01 > DATDVM01. Next base: position 3,333 of record DATEUZ010000084.1, read on the forward strand.
TGTGGAAAACGCGTTCTGGGAAAAAAGGCGGTTTTACAAGTGTTACTGAGGAACAAGAGTTATACCATCGGGCAGAGGGAATGCTCTCACGTTTTTTGAAACAGACAGATCTTGATCCACGCATTTTTTATCTGCCGCCTGAAAACTCTTTTGAAGAGTTCGTACGGGTCCCAATTGATGAACAACTTATCCTGGGGGGTAAGTTTGACAGGATCGATGAGGAGCCTGATGGAACACTGAGGATTATTGATTATAAGACTGGAGTCGAAAATCAAGATCAAATTCAAATTGGACTTTATGCGATCCTTGCTTCGCATTATTTCAGAAAAAAAGTTCACGCTGGTGATCTTTGGTATCTTCAGACAGGAAGTATAAAGGAAGTTGTCTGCGACGAACTGTCTCAAAAAGAAGTGATGAATTGGACGCGTTCCCTCATTGAAAAGATTTGTGCGAGTAAGGAATTTAAGCCTATGCCTTCCAAGATGTGTGCATATTGCGACTATGTCGATTTTTGTCCTGCAAAAAAAGAAGTCATGCAGATCATAGGACAAAGTGAACGTGCATCTTCAGATATCCCTTTCTGACGTCTTAGATGCATCACGATGGTATAATAATCCCGATTGTTAAGGAATCGAATGAAAGATTTTACAGCGCTTGTCTCTATAGGCGGGATTCTCCTTATCATCACTCTCGTGACCTATTTCTATTTTTTCTTTACAGGTTAGGAGATGTATGAAGATACTGGTTGTCGAAGACGAGAAACCAATTGCCCAATTTTTGAAGGAAAGCTTAATCCTTGAAGGATTTGATGTGCATGTCGTTTTTGACGGGCCGGAGGCAATCACTGCACTAGAAACTTTCCCCCCTGATGTCATTATTTTGGATCTTATTCTTCCCTCTCTTGACGGAATAGAGGTTTGTAAGAGGGTGAGGAGACGGTCCAGTGTTCCTATCTTGATGTTGACTGCCCGTGACCAAGTGAAAGATAAAGTGGAGGGGCTGGAAGCAGGAGCGGACGATTATTTGACAAAACCATTCTCATTCGAGGAACTTCTCGCTCGGATCAAGTCGCTCCTGAGAAGACAAAAAGCGTCTGTGGGTGACAGGCTAGCAATCGCTGATCTTATCCTCAATGTGAAGACACACGAAGTCAGACGGGGGAAAAGAAAAATAGAATTGACAAGCAGAGAGTTTACCCTTCTTGAATACCTTATGTTAAACAGAAAAATTGTATTAACGAGGGAACAGATTCTTTCTCGGGTCTGGGGGTACGATTTTGATCCAGGAACGAATATTATTGATGTCTATGTGAAGTATTTAAGGGATAAAGTTGATAAAGATCAAAGTAAGAAACTTATTCGTACGATACGAAATGTGGGTTATACCATAAGTGAAGAATGATCAGTCTCAGGTAAGTAACAGTGAATACTTTAAACGGCTGGAGCGTGTTTTTGAGGTTGGGGCATGGGGAATGGTCGTCTTTGTCTTTCTTATCTCTTTCTTCCTTCCTTTATCTTCTGATCAAAAACGGTTAGTATGGATGATTTTAGGGGGAATGTCTCTTTTCTCTTTTGTCTACTACAGACTTCTCTCTCCCCATATACAGAGTAAGGAAAAATTTTATATCACCGATGTCGGGTACGTTATTTTTATCTCCTACCTTCTCCATGTGATGGATCGCATGTGGTACCTTTTTTTGTTTTTGTATTTTCTCCCTGTGATCGGAGCGTCACTTGCTTTGACACTTCGCGATTCATTCATTGTCACGGGACTCGCATCGTTTTTTATCATTTTGCAGTCTTCTCTCCCGCCATATCATATCGGAGAGAAAAACGTAGAGATCCTCTTTGGCATGACCCAACTTGTTGCGCTTTTTTTTATTACCCTGTTTGGCAGAAGTGTGGCGCGTGAAGTAGCCCTTGAGCAGAAGAAGAGACAAAAAATAGTGAATCTCCTTGAAAGTCAAAAGGAATTTATTGCTGATATTTCTCACGAACTGAGAACTCCTCTTACGATTCTTTCTGGAAACATACAACTTCTCTTACGGAAAATACGACGGAAAGAAATAAGGACTGTAATCGAAACCATAGGAAGAGAAGTCATTCGTTTATCACGGTTGGTTGAGAATTTGCTCCTTCTTTCTCGAGGCGAGGAAGCCATGAAAGACCTCGATCGAAGTGAAGTAGAATTGAATGATCTTCTCCTTGAAGTGTATACCCAAACGAAACCGTCGGCATCTGGTGTGACGATGAAGCTCGTCCACGAAGATCTTGCTCCTGTCATAGGAGACAGAGATCGATTAAAACAATTGTTCTTAAACCTCGTCGATAATGCAATTAAATATACCGATCCGGGTGGCACGGTTCGTCTTGGTCTTTACAACGATGAAGCGTGGGTTCGGGTTGTTGTCTCGGATACGGGAATTGGAATAGAAAAAGAACATCTCCCATACCTTTTTGAGAGATTTAATAAGCCCCTTGGAGGAAAGAGGCAAAAACGTGGGACTGGTCTTGGTCTCTCAATCGCCCGCATGATTACTCTTGCTCATGGTGGAAAAATTACAGTCGAAAGCATAGTGGGCAAAGGAACAACATTTACCGTTTTTTTTCCAAAACCCGAATAATTTTCTAATCTTTTTTTAATGCGAACCTAATTCTCCCCTAATTTTTTCTTGGTATCATCTTTTGAGATACGGCTGTGGGACTGTATCACAAGAAGGAATGAGTACGCGCATTTCCACCGTTGATGGGAGACAAGATGAGAATCCTCTCGTTGCTCCGCTGACGGGAAGCTCCTCCCCACAAGGAGCTTCTTTTTTGGCTTAAAGAGGGCACAGACGTACGTAGCTTTACTTGTGGCTCATCGTACATTCCGTTACAATAGACATATTATGATCCAGCTTACGCATGTCACAAAGACATTCGGTGAAAAGATAGCCGTAGAAGATGTGTCGTGTGAGATAGAAAAAGGCGAGTTATACGGACTTATCGGACCAAACGGGGCAGGGAAAACGACAATTATAAAAATGATCATGGGACTCTATAGACCGAACATGGGAACAATGAGGATCGGAGAGTTTGATATTGGGGAAGAACCGCAAAAGGTAAAAAAGACATTAGGATACGTTCCCGATGAACCTTTTGTGTATGAGAAGCTCACAGGAAGAGAGTTCCTTCATTTTGTTGGTGAGCTGTACGGTATGAATCAAGAAGAAAGGACCAAGAGCATACAAAACCTTCTGAACATTTTTTCGCTCCACGATGTGATTGATGGACTCTTTGAAAATTACAGCCGTGGAAACAAACAGAAGTTGTCTATCTTAGCCGCTATCCTCCATCAACCTCAGGTCCTCATTATTGATGAACCTGTTGTCGGGATTGACCCTCAAGGGATACGCAAGACAAAAGAACTCCTCACTCGGTTTGTGAAAGATGGAGGGACAGTTCTTCTTTCGACCCATACGCTTTCTATTGCAGAAGAGATTTGTACGCGAATCGGTTTTCTGAAAGAAGGCAAATTGATTGAGGAGGGAACGATCTCCGGGCTTCGTAGAAAAGCAAAAAAGGTACAGGCGACGCTGGAAGAGCTTTATTTCTCTTTGGTGACATGAGAACAGTTCAAACCCTTCTTCGAACACGAGTTCGTACTTTTCAAAGACTCTTTATTGAAAAAGATGCAGCGCAGCTTTCGGTCATCGTGAGCTTTATTATCGTGCTGTCAGTTTTTATGATTGGATCTTTTCTCTTTTTTTCCTCCACGTTTACTGCATTACGAGAGAATCCGTTTACAGAACCAGTGAATCTCTACATGATGATGGTAGCCTTTTTTCTCTTTTTTACGCTTTCGATTTTTTCATCTATGATTAGCGGGATCTTACGTCTTTTTCGTTCGGAAGAGTCGGCTTTTGTTCTTACAACACCTTCCTCTGTATGGGGACTTTTTACCTATCGATTCCTTGAGATCTGGCTTGTGGGGTCTTGGGCACTTTTTGTGCTGGGAATCCCGATACTCTTTGCGTTTGGTGATACCTATCACACGGATGTCCTGTACTATGTCTTGAGTGTTTTTTTCTTATGTGTATTGTCGTTTTTGTCAACCCAGATTGGGGTGCTCTTGAGCGTACTTATCGCCTCAATTTTCGGTGCGTCAAGCATTCGGGTTCTTGTCTGGACAATAATTGGGGGAGCGATTCCTCTTTCCTATGTGCTTTCTCGGAGTATTCTACCAGATGACTTCTCTTCTTTCTTCTCTGCAGATTCGATCTCATCGATGTATCTGTATCTTCAAAAACTTGCCATCTTCTCTTTTCCAATCCCAAGTACCTGGCTCATTCACACGCTTCTCGGATATGTAGGAAAATCAGAAGTAACGGTATTTGTAAACAGTGCAAAGCTAATAGGATTGATCCTTGCGAATTGGCTTCTTCTCAGGTGGTTCGTCACCAAAACATACAGACGGACTTTCCAGTGGTTTCAGGAGGGGACATTCTATGCAGCAAAGAGTGACAAGGCAAAAGGGAGATCTCTCCCTTTCCCACGTTTTGTGAGAGGAGTGTTCGGGGCACTTCTGGAAAAAGATCTTATTGTATGGTTTCGAGATCTTCCTGAGCTTCTTCACCTTTTTTTCCTCCTTCTTCTTTTTTCGTTTTACTTTTTTGTTCTTGGCCGGGTCCCTGTCATACGGACAGCAAGCCCTGAAATGTTAAGCATTTTAGCATCGTTCCACTTAGCGGCCGGAGGGTATCTTCTGACAACAATTGCTCTTCGTTTTGTGTTTCCGAGTGTCAGTTTAGAGGGGAAAGGAATCCGTTTTTTGAAATCGTCTCCTGTTTCGATGAAAGAAGTTTTTTGGGAGAAATTCGTTTTTTCGCTCCTCTCCCTTCTTGCGATTGCCGGAATATTGATTCTTGTGGAAGCAAGCCTTTTCTCAGCGGGAACTGTTGTGTACTCAGTCCTTGCACTTATGACAGGAATTATCACAATTACCGTTACGAGTATCATGGTAAGTTTAGGGGCTGCTTTCCCGAATTATTCGACGCGTGATACAGAGAGAATTACGACAACACTCCCGGGAATACTTGCAACATTTTGTGCATTATTTTATGTCGCTCTCGTCTCTTTTTTCCTCCATGACAATTTTTTGTTTTACTTTACGGAACAGCTTCGGGGCGGACAACAGGAACTTTCTTTATTTTGGCCAGCAATTGGGGCAGTCTTTTTGATATCGTTTTTCTTAGATCTCATTATCTTGCTTTTTGGCGCAAGATCATTAGAAAGACAAGAGATATAACGTGTTCACGAAAAAGAATCTTTTCGAAATAATCCTTTTTTCCCCTTTTGTGTTGTTTTTGATATTGGGAAGCAGTTTCCTTCTTTCTGTATTTCCGGCATTATCAACACTTTCAGAGTCTTCGGTACAAACACCTCTTTCCCGGAAAGAGAAAGAGATAACGTTGTACGCTGTCGGTGACGTCGGGTTGGGGAGAAGTATCAATGCATTCCTCAAAAAGGAGAAAGACCTTTCTTTTCCTTTTAAGAAGGTCCTTGGAGTACTTAAGCCCGTAGACATTGTTCTCGTTAATTTGGAAGGACCGTTTTTAAAAGATTGTCCGGTGACAACAACAGGATTTCGTTTTTGCAGCGAGTTTGACCATGTTGCGGTTCTCACCGCAGGAAGTGTCGATATCGTAAATCTCGCCAATAACCATATGGGCGATTATGGAGATCAAGGAGTGAAGCAAACAGAAGAAGCGTTAACTCATCAGCACATTTCCTATACGGGACTCCATAATATTGCGTATAAGAAGGTACGGGACGTCACCTTTTCTTTTGTGGGATTCACCGATATCCCGGCTTCCTCTGACCTTGTTTCCCGAGCGACAGAAGAAGAGTTGAAGAGCCTTCTTTCTGAGGCACGAGGGACGTCCGATGTTGTTGTTTCGATATTCCATTGGGGGGAAGAATATAGTAAAACTCCTACCATTCGTCAACAAGAACTCGCTCATTCTTCAATTGAAATGGGTGCAGATATTGTCATTGGACATCATCCTCATTGGGTGCAATCACTTGAGGTCTATCAACGGAAACTGATCATGTATTCATTGGGAAATTTTGTGTTTGATCAAATGTGGTCGAAAGAAACAAGGGAAGGTGTCATTGCAAAGCTCACGTTTCAGGAAAACTTTCTGACGTCCTATTCATTTACGCCTATTCTTATCGAACAGTATGGACAACCACGCCTGCTGGAGGAAAAAGAGGAGTCAGGAGTCTTTGATAAGTTGTTTCCAGGAAAAAATGATATGGTCAACTAGATTGTCACGTTTGGACAAAATTCGGTATAATACGTTAGGAAGGATAATTAGGACATGAACCAAGTGCAGCACATCGAGATATCACCCAGAACACTTCTTACGGTACTCGGGATACTTGTCGGAATCTGGTTTCTTTGGCAGATTAAAGGTATTATTGTCCTTCTTTTTGTCTCATACATCCTGATGTCAGCAATATCTCCGATTGTGGATAGACTTCAGAAAAAAGGGCTTCCCAGAGCTCTCTCAGTCCTTGTTCCTTTTCTGGTGATTATTCTGTCCTTTGTGCTCCTTGCAATTGCGGTTGTCCCAAGCATCCAACGAGAATCGAACGCTTTCATTGCTGAGTTTGGTCAAAGCTATAAGAATCTTGTTTCGTATCTTGCCTCCATGTTTAACATATCAGATCTAAAGATTCCTGCTGATACACTCGGACAACTTCCTCAACAAGTCGTTCAGGTAGGAATCAATACAGTTAGTTCTCTTTTTGCTGTTGTGACGGTTGCCGTATTGACGTTTTATATGCTTCTTGAGAAAGATCACCTGTACGATCAACTCTTTCTCTTAACTCCGAGAAAAGACAATAAGCTTATAGAGGATATTCTTGCCAGGGTAGAAAAACGACTGGGGACGTGGGTACGCGGACAACTGCTTCTTATGTGTGTCGTAGGGCTTATGACCTGGGTGGGTTTAACTCTCTTGGGAATTCGTTTTTCTTTTGCCCTCGCACTTATCGCAGGGTTTTTGGAGCTCATTCCCATCATCGGCCCAATCGTATCGGCCGTTCCTGCGGTGATTATTGCTATGACCGTTTCACCGCTTCTTGGACTTTTAACAACACTTCTTTATATCGTCATCCAACAACTTGAGAATCATCTTCTCGTTCCCAAAGTAATGGAAAAAGCTGTCGACTTGAGTCCTCTTGTGATTATCATCTCATTAATGATCGGCGGGAAACTGTTCGGCTTGTGGGGAGCTCTTTTAGCTGTGCCGATTGTGGCGATCATTCATATCATACTCTCTGATATTCGTAATACACAGCCGTAAATGGAATGGACGCAACACTGCCCAATGTTTCTCAACCAGTAGCGAATGGATTATCCGCGAAACTAGCTGAAGAGCGACTTCTGCAATTCGGCTTCAATGAAATAGATCATCAAAAGAAAATTTCACCGTTTCATTTATTTTTTTCCCAGCTTGTCAGTTTTCTTACGCTTATTCTCATCATAGCGGGAGCTGTTGCTTTTCTTATAGGCGAACGTGTCGACGCGTTATTTATCTTCGCGATCGTTCTCTTGAACGCGTGTTTGGGATTTTGGCAAGAATATAAAGCCGAACGGGCCATTCAGGCATTGAAAAAACTGACGGTTTCCCGGACAACAGTCATTCGCGATGGAATCGAGCAGCACCTTGATAGCAGATTCCTCGTTCCTGGTGACGTTATTCTTCTTGCAGAGGGAGATAAAATTCCGGCAGACGCAAAAGTGATTGAATCCAGTCATTTTGAGACGAATGAAGCAGCGTTAACAGGAGAGTCTTTGCCTGTCTATAAAAATCTTCATGATGAAGAAGCCAGTCATATCTTTATGGGAACAGTTGTAGCAAGAGGAAGAGCAAAAGCAGTTGTGGAACAAACCGGAATGCAGACCAAGTTCGGGCAGATCGCCCGGTCCCTCACCTTGATACAAGAAGAACCAACTCCTCTCCAAAAACAGCTCGATGTCCTTGGGAAACAACTTGGTATCTTGGTGCTTTTTATCGCTGTTGTCCTTTTCTTTGTGGGCTTAAGTTCCGGGAGAGACATCATGGAGATGTTTTTAATAAGCGTCAGTCTTTCGGTTGCTGCAATCCCCGAGGGACTTCCCGCAATCGTGACGATTACGCTTGCTGTCGGAGTGCAGAGACTTGTGAGGAAAAAAACCATTATGAGGCGACTTGCCGCAGTGGAGACCCTGGGTGCGGCTTCTGTTATCTGTACGGACAAAACGGGGACGCTGACAAAAAACGAAATGACCGTACGGAAGATCTGGACATGTGAGGGTGATGTAGATGTGGGAAAAAACGAACACAAAGGGAAAGAAGTACGCAATCTCCATGAACTGATACGGTGTGCAGTTCTCTGCAATAATGCGAAGCTTGTGTATCGCCATGATCACGGTTCTTCTGATGTGATAGGAGATCCAACTGAAGGAGGACTTCTTATCATGGCGACAACTCTAGGATACTCACTTGAGGAAATAAAAGAACAAAGTGGAACGTTTTTTGATGAATTCGGTTTTGACCCACACGAAAAGCTTATGACGGTTGCCTACCAAAAAGGGAAAGACGTTCGGTTGTACACAAAAGGGGCTCCAGAAGTGACTGTGTCTCGGTGTACAAAGTTTCTTTGCCAGGGAGAAGAAAAAGAGCTGGACGATGAGACGAAAGGAAAGATTTTACAAGCATGCTATACGTATGCCCGTAAGAGGTATCGTATCATCGCCTTAGCGACTCGATCCTACGATCAGACGGTCTTCCCGGAAAGACGGGAAGTAGAGAAGAACCTGACATTTCTTGGTTTTGTTGCGATGGCAGATCCTCCCAGAGAGGGAGTAAAAGAAGCAGTTTCCATCTGTAAGAAAGCTGGGATTCAGGTGGTTATGTTAACAGGAGATAATGAAGTAACAGCAGAATCGATAGCACTAGAGATTGGGCTTATTGAGAAAAACGAGGACGTTTTGACAGGAGAACAATTGGATTCTCTTTCGGAAGACGAGATTTCCCAGTTGCTACCCCGGATACGTATTTTTGCGCGTATCTCACCGCATCACAAATTAAAAATAGTTCAAGCGTATCAGAGAAACGGGCATGTCGTTGCAGTCACAGGAGACGGAGTGAATGATGCCTTAGCGTTGAAACAATCTGAAGTCGGTGTTGCGATGGGACTTGGAGGAACAGATGTGGCAAAAGAAGCATCAGACATGATTATTACTGATGACAACTTTGTGACAGTTGTCCATGCAATAGAGGAAGGAAGAGTGATTTATGCCAATATTACCAAAACGATTTTATATCTTCTTTCCTGTAACACAGGAGAAGTCCTAACGATTGCCATGGCCTTGTTTGCAAATTTACCCACACCTCTTCTCCCAGTTCAAATTCTTTGGATGAATCTTGTTACAGACGGCCCGCCCGCTCTCGCGTTAGCTGCAGACACGAAGGCTCTTGATATCATGCATCTTCCTCCTCGGGGGAAGGATCACAATATTTTAAATGTTTCTTCTGTTGAACGGATGGTAAGTTTAGGTGTTGTCATGGCCGTTTTGACTCTTCTTATATTCTTTTTCTTCCTTCAGCGTTCAGGAGAGACAGTCGCCCGTACTATTGCTTTTTCGTCTTTGATCTTGTTCCAAATGGTTGCGGCCCTAGCTGTAAGAGGAAAACAATCTCCCCTATCGAACGTACGGTTACTTTGGGCAATCTTCTTGACTATCTTTATTCAGGTCATTATTCTGTTGTCACCGTTTTTGAGAGGGATCTTTCGATTAGGCTGGTGAGAGCTCTTGACAATAAAAGGTGAGATGCTTTAAAATGGCAATCGCTGACTGAAAGTGCTAACTTCGGTCTTCTTCTTTCTTATAGAAGCTGCCATATTTTCAAAGTAGTACATAAAGAAATTGGATAAGGAGGATACTCATGTCCAGAATAAAATATAAACCTACTGCAGGGTATGTTCTTATTGAACCCCAAGAGGCAGTTCGAAAAACGCCCTCAGGAATCGTTCTTCCGGATACTCACGAAGAAAAACCACAAGTAGGACGAGTCGTTGCTGTCGGAGGACCTCAGAAACTCGCTGACGGTGGAGAGATTAAAGCGGAATGGAAAACGGGCGATATGGTTGTGTATAGTAAGTGGGCTGGAAAAGAGTTTAAGATTGAGGGAAAAGAAATGTTATTTGTCAAATTTGATGACATCTTAGCAGTGGAGGTGAAGTAATATGGCAAAACAAATGAAATTTGGATCGGAAGCTCGAATTGCACTGAAAGACGGTGTCGACAAATTATCTCAGGCGGTCGTCACAACCTTAGGGCCAAAAGGGAGAAACGTCGCACTGGATAAGAAATGGGGAGCCCCAAGTGTCATTCACGACGGGGTATCGATCGCAAAAGATATTGATCTGAAAGATCCATTTGAGAATATGGGTGCGCAACTTATTAAAGAAGCAGCATCCAAAACATCAGATGTTGCAGGAGATGGAACAACAACTGCAACCATTCTCGCCCAGTATCTTGTCAAGGCAGGGATAGAAGAAATTGAGCGGGGAGCGAATCCGATGGTCCTTCGCCAAGAAATGGAAGAAGGGCTGGATCTCGTCGTGAAAGAAATAAATAGAATAAAACGCGTCGTCAAGGGAAACGAGCAAATCACTCAGGTTGCGACGATCTCGGCGGGAGACAAGGAAATAGGAGAAAGAATCTCAGAAGCATTGGCAAAAGTAGGGAAAGATGGAGTTATTACGGTTGAAGAGGGAAAAGGATTAGAACTGGAAATAGAATACAAGAAAGGAATGGAGTTTGATCGGGGATATGTTTCAGCTTACTTTGTGACAAATCCAGAACGGATGGAAGCTGTGATAGAAAACCCATACATTCTTATTACCGATCAAAAAATCTCTGCTATTAATGACCTTCTTCCGATGCTCGAAAATCTTGTCAAGATCACCAAGAGCTTGGTGATTATAGCTGATGAGGTTGAAGGAGAAGCTCTCGCAACGCTTGTCTTAAATAAATTGCGCGGGACCTTTAACG
>DATEUZ010000085.1:0-3085 GCA_035282885.1 Patescibacteria group bacterium
CCAGCGAAAAAGAATCGCCTTTCTTTACAAAGGAAGTCGCAATGTTTTCATTATCAATGAACGAAAGAATCTTTTGATAGGTTTCGTTGGTCGAAACCGCGCCGTTTAATACTACTGTCCTCGTATCATAGTCGTTGAGAAGTGAAAGTGTGTTCCCGATATGATCCTGATGTGGATGTGACAACACGACATATTCTAGTTCTTTCAGGTTGTTATCATCGAGTATCCGTTTCATATTTGGGTACGCGTAAGAAACTGCATTATCGCCAGAATCAATTACCATTGCCTTACGCTCTTTAGAAATGAGTATTGCAGCGTCACCTTGTCCTACGTCGACATGAATAATTCCAGCCTGATTTTGAGGAACAATATGAGCCGTCGAACGTATCCTCTCCTGAGAAAGAACGGCTCCGTTCTTGAACGCCCCAAAAGTCGAGAAGAGGAAAAAAAGAAGAAGAAACGTACTCCCGATTAGTGCATACAGTGATCGTTTCATTCGCTTACTCCCATCGAACAACGCTTATATAGAGACCTCCGAGGGTAAGAAGTATAAAAATGCAAAGCATCAGAAGAACAAAAAAAACATCCTTTTTGTCCGTATTCAGCATCAAAAGACCCTCATTGCTTCAGGTGCAGGTTCCTCTTGTTCGTGAACCATACTTGTATTCGCATGAAAGGTGTTATTCGTAGATTGAAAATATGAAGAAGCAGCAAAAATTGCGTATGTTCCGTTTTTGACAAAGCTATTCCGAGTAACGTCAATTTCTTTCGCGTCCCTAAGGTCCAGGCCATGTCGCTCGTTTTCAATAAGGACATTCCCTCGTAATGCCACTTTTTGCGTATTTTCTAGTTTAATACCATCAGATTTTGCAAAACACCATCCGTTCCCTAGATCTATCGGGAGAAGGGACGTCAGAACCTCGCACGACGTTTTTTTCCCAATGTAGTTATTGAGGATATCGATCGTGGCTGGATTGCTCTCAAACTGGACAGCAATTCCGGCACCTCTTCCTCCCAAAATAACGTTATTGAAAACTCGGGATACACCGCTACTTTTCCAGTTCTCCACTAGGATACCGTATAAGATACCGTTCTGAATTGAATTCTTGAAAACCTCGAAGGTGGCCTGCTCACTCCCGTTCTTGTTGTTGAAATACATCGCAAGAGGATAATTCATGCGAAACACGTTATCATGAATTCGTATCGGAGTAGATGATTCCATATGAATCGCTCCGAAATCTCCGATATTCCGTTCAAAGAAAGAGTTCTGTATTTCTATGCCGGAAGAATTTTCAACATACAGACCGTTTTGATTATCAGAGACAAGGACGTGGTCAAAATAGATATCGTTTGAATTTACAAGGAATATTGCCACTTCTTTTGTCACCTTTTTAGGAAGAGACGGAAAATCGTTCGACCTTGAAAAAACGACATCTTTAAACGTGATGCGAGAAGAATTTTCAACGACGACTGGAGAGTTGATAAATTCTACAGTGGAAATAATGAGATCATTTCCCTTGATAAACACGACACAGTTTTCTAACCGTGCGTTTTGTAGATTGTTTGTTACCTGGAAGGTGCTTCCTGAGCAGACACTTTGAGGAAATGGTAAGGTAACTGGTTTGGGTGGAGTTAATTTGGGAGGAAGATCATATGACTGACTTTGAGTGGTAATAATAGATGCAGGTTCACTTGAGATCGTCTTCAAATAAAAAAGGACAGTTCCCGCGCATACGATAATAATGAGCGCAAGGAGCAAGACGATTTTCCTTTTATGTTTTTTGAAAGGACTTACCTCTTCCTGAACCGTAAAGCGGTGAGGTTCGAAGCCCTCATACAGAATATCCATTCTCTTACTATCTTACTTCTTAACCACACATTTTTTCAACGTCGAGGCTTTTGGTGTGTTTTCTCTCTTTTTATCTCGGCCTGTTTCATAAACTGATTGTTCTTTAGTTTAAAAAGTTGATATGTGGAGTGATCAACCATCTTCCGTGTAATGCGAGGTGTCAAAAGAAAGATAGAATCAAAATGATGTTTCGGAATACGGTATCTTCGGAGGAAAAATTTATTGATATCATGAGGCTGGCAAACGTAAAATCGGTTAACCAAAAGAAGAACGACTGCATATCCTTCTCTATAATCCGTCTGTGACTTTTTATCGAATACGTGTTTAAGGGTCTCGAAAAGTGCTTGTGTCCCCCAGGTTCCTTCATCGGTCTTCAGGAAAATCTTCTTCAGCTTGTTAATATTGTGAAGTTCTGTCACTTCAATGCCGAGTTTTTTCTTTTTATCAGTTGAAGATATCGCGATAAGATCAGGAACTTCAGAAAGATGAGGGATAAAGTCGGAGCCTGTCAGTTTGTTAAACATCTCAAGGAAGGAAAAAGCAGCCCATCGTTCAAAACGTTTCTGATCTTCGTATCTTTTATTTCTAGAGGGTTTCCCGCTCTCTTTAGGGCTCATGGGCACTTCTTTCTACATACGCAGACGTGGAATGTGTTCTTCAGAAAAGAATTCCTGACGAACCTCATAGGGAAGCTCTTTATCACGGTGCGAAATGAGTGACTCAAGCATATTCTTAATTTCCATTGGAGAACCGACATTTTTCAGGATTATCTCATCTGACTCTTCTTTCTTCCCAGATGTCGTAATGACGACAACGGATCCCGTATCAAAAAGCAGTTTCTTAAAAAAAGGTTCGTCAACCCGGATGTGTGCGATCTGATCATAGGAGGCCGAGGTGATATTAATTGAAAATATGCCGTCTTTCACAAGAATTCGCTTGTTTGTCAAAATATAGAGTTTTGCCCTCCGTTCAACCATATGATGAACGAGTTTTGGCATACCGATGAGGAGGAATGCGAACAGAACATACACCGGAAGAAGTAAAAAGTAGTATCTTGGACTCACTCCGGTGACCGTAATAATTTGTTCACCCGGGGAAAGGAATCTCTTATATTTCTTTGCCTGCTTTGCTGTTGGTGGTTGAATTGCCATAAGGGCACATGAAGGAGCCTATTCTATTTGAGATAATACTCGACGCGTGATGCATCTCTGGCTTCTTTTACCCAGGTCTCAAAGG
>DATEUZ010000086.1:0-3383 GCA_035282885.1 Patescibacteria group bacterium
ACATACACAAGATTCTTTTTCCCTAATCATCGAGGAAAAAGGAAAAAAAGTTCCGCTCCTTGAGTATCCCCAATACACACGCCCGGTGACATTCCGAGGCTGGAACGTACCCAAAATTCTTCTTTCAGGAAACCACCAAGAAATTGATATGTGGAGAAAAAAAGAAGCGGTAAAACGAACAAAGAAAAAGAGACCGGAGTTCTTCTCTACCGATTAAACGGATTTGCCTTTCCAAAACTTGTCCCGATCGGACGAATTCCATAGAGCTGATAGGTAGCAACTTTCTTCAAAACATCTACATCCGCCTCAGTCAGACGGGGAAGAGGATCTTCATATTCTCCCAGAGATTCAGGAAGCGATTGGTAATACGCCCGCATCTCGATCGTTGCAGTTGAGGGAAGCGTCGGGTCATCTTCTGCCGTCACTTCAACATCTGTCACCCCCAAGAGAGGAGCGGCTTGAGAAATTTTCTCAAGAAGCGTTTTAATGTCAGTAAAAAGGCCTTCAAAGACCACAGCGACACGGGTAAACTCCATATTACTTCTGGTTGCCGCGGACGGTGTCGCAATTGGACCGGGTGACATTTGTACTGCGGTAATCACTGTATTGCTGTCAAACGCAAGGTCAGTGAGTTCAGAAATAACTAAGGCAGGATCTTTCATTGTCGGGATCGCTGCATTCACCGTGTTTCTCATTTCCTGTAAGTATTCCCTATCTTTCTCTATTGACTTGAGGTCTTCAACTTTTGTCTGAAGTTTCAGAAGTTTTCCTTTTTCTTCAGAGAGTGTCTTCCGTGCGTCTGTAATCGTGTTCATCTGAGGAATCACGATAAAAAAGAACAAAAGGGCAACACAACCGATCGCGATAAAAGGAATCACATAATATTTATATAACTCTATTTTGCTTCCTGCTTGTTCTGTAATCTTTTGTGATTCTTTCTTCATTACCTATCCCTTCTTCGCTAACGTAAAAAGGAGAAAAAATTGATACACGCCTTCTTTCGTTCGTCTGGTTGACTTGAGATGCGTCTTTGGAAAGGCTTTCTTACTTTCTTCCGATTCTGTCAGGTTGGTGAGAAACTCAGAAAAAACATCCACTCCTATTGCCTCACCCCCAACCTCGAGCTCACCCTCACGACTCACGATGACATTTTTCAGATAGACGCCAGAAGGCATCAGATTCGTAAGTGTTTGGAAAGTCTCTGCATATCTGGGATCTTCTTTCATAATCGTTGAGACGCTATCCAGCTTGAATTTTACGATCCGTTGAGCGCTCTCAACACTCTTGAGGTCTTGAATCTCAGCTTTTGCAACTTTCATATCTTTTGAAACGGAACTTTGTTGGGCACGAATCGTCACGCTGTACACAAGAAGCCAGGCACTCACCAAGCCCGCACCAAGAAGAACAAGGATACTGACAATTTGGGACCATTTCCGAACGGTTTGACGTCGTTTTGATTCTACGACTGACTCGGGCAGAAGGTTGATCTCTCGACGCATCTTAGATCTCCTTGAGCGCCAGTCCGCAGGCTACCGCATAGTACGGAGCATCTTCTGCGAGCATCTGTGTAATTCTTTGATCCTTCTCGATATTAAACCAGGGGTCTCCGACTTGTACTTCAAGCCCGAGTGCCGATGCAATATACACGGCAACATTCGGCAGTTTCGCAGAACCTCCCGAAAGAACAACGCGCTTCACGGTGTCATCAGAGTGCCTTTCTTGATAATACACAAGGGCTCTCTTAACTTCATTCACAATGATTTCAAAGACGGGACGAATTGCTTCTGAAATCTTTCCTTCTAATTTTGCCTCGTCAAGTCCGTACGTCTTCTTATATTCTTCAGCCTGCGGCAGCTCAAAGCCAAGTTCCTGGGCTACGGCCCGCGCCAGGGCTGTCCCACCTGTTGCAATAGACCGGGTGAACGAAATGGCTCCGACCCGAACAATGGAGAGATCTGTTGTCTGTGCTCCCAGGTTCACGATCAAGGTCGTCGGCGAATACGGATTATTTCCGACAAGAGAACGAGCGAGCGCTATGATCTCCGTCTCAACTGCAACCGGACGGAGATTTGCCATCTTCAGTACTTTCATGTACTTATTGATGACTGTATTCGGCGCAGCAACAAGAAGCACTTCCATCTTTGCACTGGGGTTAGACACATCTTTTGGCCGGTAAATAACCTGCCAATCCATCGTCACTTCTTTGAGGGGAATAGGAACGTACTGCTCGGCCTGCCAAGGAAGAGCGGATGCAAGTTCGTCATCGGAGAGAACAGGCATATCAGTAATGACTCGTGTAAAAATCTTTGATTCCGGTAAGGAGAGAACAACCTGGTCTGTTGATACCTTTGCGTCTTTGTGGATTTTCTCAATTGTTTTTGCTAGCGCTTCTAAATCAAAATCCGAGTCAGAGGAAATACCTCTCGGAGGAGATGCGATCAGACCAAATGAAACAAGCTTGTTTTTTTCTCCATCCCGTGCAAGCTGTACGATCTTAATATTTGCCGAACCTATATCAAGTCCAAAAAAAGGTAATTCTGCCATACATTTCTCTCCTTAAATACCAGTGTAGCGTATCGGTTTTCCGCATGTCAAGAAGCGAGGATATTCCTCTTATGGGTTGATTTCAGCCCAGAGATAGTCTCTTTCCCCAAGAAGCTCCGAAATCATCACAAGATATTTCGGTGCAAACGTGAATTGGTAGGTCGCTTCATGCGGGAATTCCCGATACCGTCCTCCAGTATTCCCTAAATCAAACCCTCCCCAGGTCATGATACTTCCTTCTCCAAACAGCTGCTTTTGATACGGTGATTCGTCTCCGGGAACCCAATCATATAAGTCAACAAGCTGTCCATCGATAATGTATATCCCATCGAGTCGCGTCACATTCTTACTGAGCCGTACGTTTCCACTCACAATGAATACGAGCTGTGCTCCTGGTGCAACCTCGATGTTGTTGTTTATTTCGAGATGCACTTTATTGATATCGCTTCCGATGAATGCGATCAGCACCTCTTTGTCAAAAACGATCGACGTGGATGATGTCCGTATCGTTGTGGATGCGACTTGGGGAATCAACCGAACAATTGGCCTGTTTGATGCGACGCCGCCCAAATTATTGAGAACATCTTGAGTGAGATCTCCGTGTACCGTAACGGATTTGTTGCTTTCAGGAAGAATTTTCTTCCCGACGTTTTCCCAGAAGTAACTATAGGTGTATTTTTTATACAACGCTGTCATCGGATAGCTTTTGACGGTCCATTCATGCATGCTCTCAGAAAGCGGCGTTGCGAAGTTCCACCGTCTGTCTCCGGTCACAAGATACTCAGCAAGTTTCTTTCCTCTCACAAATCCTTTGGTAAAATTGTATCCGCCTCCAGAGT
>DATEUZ010000087.1:0-3239 GCA_035282885.1 Patescibacteria group bacterium
TCACAGGGACAGACGAGTATTTTCGATCTTGAGGACGATTCGGGTGTGACAAAACGGACGGCGTTGCCGCTTCCTGAAATGGAAGAGTTTCCTAAACAACAGCTCCTTGCGTTCGAAAAAGAACTGCTTGGCTTTTATCTGACCGAACACCCTCTCTCAAACGTCTTATCCCTTCTTTCATCGCAGTCGACACACAAGGTAGGTTGGCTACAGGAAGAGAATGTCGTTGGTAAGAGAATCACCATTGGCGGCATCATAAGTACACTTCGAAAAACGTTGACAAAAAACGGAAATAACGAGATGGCGTTTTGTGCAATAGAAGATGAAACAGGAGCGATTGAGGCGGTTGTGTTTCCGAAAGTTTTTGCAAAGACGAAAGAGGTTTGGGTCGTTGATCAGATTGTCCTTCTTACGGGTCGTGTCGAATATAAAGATGAAACGCTGTCTTTTCTTGTCGAATCCGCAAAAACATTTTCCGAGGAAGATGCAAAAGAGACAAAACGCAGGGTCGAGATTAAAGTCCCCAAAGGGACTCCGGTTGAGCTTCTGAAAGAAGTCAACACTGTCTTTCGGGAGAATCCTGGAAAAGACACGATTGTTATCGTAGTTGAAAACGGTGGGGGAGTTGTTAAGCGTCTTGTTCTTCCGTACACAGTCAACTACACGGTAAATTTAGCTCGTCAGGTCGCATCGCTTTTAAAACAGCACTAGAGGTACCATGGCAACACGCTATTTATTTGTGACAGGAGGAGTTCTGTCAGGGCTCGGAAAAGGGATTACCGCATCCTCGGTCGGGTTACTTCTCCAGGCTGCAGGATTTACTGTTACGGCTGTCAAATGTGATATGTACCTCAATATAGATGCTGGAACAATGAATCCTATTGAGCACGGAGAAGTGTTTGTAACCGCTGACGGAGTCGAGACCGACCAGGACATGGGTCATTACGAGAGGTTCCTTCATGTTGATCTTCATCGGGAAAACTACATTACAGCCGGACAGGTGTATCGCCACGTCTTGGAAAAAGAACGGAGACTTGAATATAAAGGCAGGTGTGTGGATGCATATCTTGATGTTCCGGAAGAAATTATTCATCGTTTTCAACAGATAGCGAAGACGACAAAAGCGGAGTTTGTTGTCGTTGAATTAGGCGGAACTGTCGGTGAATATCAAAACATGCTGTTTTTTGAAGCCATCCGTCGAATGAAAGTGAAATATTCGAGAAGGGTCGTGATCATGCATGTCGGATATCTTCCCGTACCCCATCATTTAGGTGAAATGAAAACAAAGCCCCTACAGCAATCAATCCTTGAGTTGCACCGCCTCGGTCTTGCTGCAGATATGGTTGTCGGACGTTCAGAGAAAAGCATGGATGAAAAAAGAAAACAAAAAGTCGCGTATGGAGCAGGGATTCCGTCGATCGACATTTTTTCAAATCCTGATTTGGATACGATTTATCGTGTACCTTTATTTCTTGAAGAACAAGGAATGACTGATAGACTCCTTAAAAAGTTTTCATTAAAACGGAAGAAAAAAGACCTAAAGGAATGGAGAGCGCTTATAGATAGGATCGATCAGGCAAAAGACCCTGTCAAGATTGCAATTGTCGGTAAATATTTTACGTCTGGAGAGTTTTCGTTAGAAGATTCGTATGTCTGTGTCATTGAGGCAATTAAACATGCGGCATGGGAACTCGGCTTACAACCGCAGATTACCTGGTGTAACAGCGAGGAGTTTGAAGGGAAAAACGCACAAGAATTACTTTCGAAACGGCTTTCAGGATGTGACGGAGTCATTGTCCCCCAAGGATGGGGAAATAGGGGAGTAGAAGGAAAAATTGCGACGGTCCAGTACGCTCGGGAACAGAAGGTTCCGTATTTAGGTCTTTGTTTTGGGATGCAGATGGCAATCATTGAGTTTGCCCGACATGTGTGCGGACTCAAAGATGCGAACTCCACTGAGGTGAATCCCAAAACAGCGCATCCGGTTATCTGTATTATGGATGATCAAAAGAAACTTGTTCGGAAAAAACAATACGGAGGAACGATTCGGCTTGGTCAGTGGCCGTGCAAACTTACTCCCGGAACCCTTGTGTACGAGGCATACGAAAAGTCACTTGTCTTAGAGAGGCATAGGCATAGATACGAGGTAAATAATTCGTTCCGAGCTCTTTTTGAATCAAAAGGTCTACGGATTGCAGGAGTCTCCCCTGATTCAACTCTGATTGAGGCAATTGAGCTTAAGAATCACCCGTTTTTTGTCGGGACGCAATTTCATCCTGAACTTCAGTCTCGTCCGTTGACTCCGCACCCCCTCTTTATCGCATTTCTGAAGGCTTGTCGTGCTCATTGAAACCCAGGTAAGAATTTGCTATACTTCCCCCATTCGGAGACAAAATGGAAGAAAAACCCGATTTCCAAGTTGGCGATGCAGTCCGCGTCCACTCAAAGATTATCGAGGGGGACAAAGAACGCATACAAATTTTTGAAGGCATTGTGATTGCGAAAAAAGGCTCTGGTGTTAGTCAGACATTTACTGTGCGAAAGATTGCGGCAGGCGGAATTGGTGTTGAGCGGATTTGGCCTGTTCAATCACAAAAAGTCGTTAAAGTGCAAGTCAAGAAAAAGGGAAATGTCCGTCGCGCAAAACTCTATTACCTTCGTGGACGACAAGGAAGAGAAGCGCTTCGCGTTAAAGTAGAAAAATAAAGGTGTCCTCCAAAAATTTTGGAAATACTGCAGAATCTTTTGTCTCTTCCTACCTTTCTTCTCGTTCTTTCAACATTGTAGCTCACCAGTTCTACTCACCGTTCGGCGAAATAGATCTTATCGCGATAAAAAATAAAGCTCTTTTCGCGATCGAGGTGAAAGCCAGAAAAAGTTTTGCATTCGGTCAACCGATTGAAGCGGTGACACCCAAAAAGCTCGAACGTATTCGACGCGGAATTGTGTTTTTCGCGATGCAAAAAGGATTAGAGCAACATCCTATTCAGATCTTAGTAGCATCGGTTACTGTAAAGGGTGGGAAGATGGACTGCATCCTGACGACAGTATTTTAAACGTCATTGATATAGTTTGACCGAATTTAATATATATTGATCATCTTGACCTAATTTCCTTATTCTCGTACTATCCCATCGACCCCAACTTGAACTTAAGTGGTAGAGACTTACTTGCCCGAAAGGGAAAGGTTGAGTGGTCGAATCAGGCAGTGTGCTTTATCCAAATGCACGGAGTGCAAC
>DATEUZ010000088.1:0-20566 GCA_035282885.1 Patescibacteria group bacterium
GTTCAAGGCACGCCGAAGGTGAAGAAGGGACAGATTATGCCAGATCGAAACGTCAACAAAAGGTCCTTCTCGCAGTAAAGAAAAAAGTGTTGTCCATGGAGACACTTCTCGACTTGGGTAAGATAAAGGAGTTAACAGAGGCGTTCGGAGACAGCGTTGAATCAGATATCGACGTATCTTTGCTTCCTGCTGTAAAAACGATCGCCCTAAAAGCTCAGACTGACACCATACGGACGATGCCCCTTGATGAAGGAGATGAAACCCGTGAAGGTCTTCTTTTTAACCCACCTCTCCTTGACATCTACAACTACAAATGGGTTCTCGTTCCCCGTTCAGGTGACTGGAAAGAAATTCAAGCTGAGGTCGAGAGGTCACTCTATGATTTTTCGGCTGGCACTCGGTAAGAAGAAGAGACGTGTATAAATAGTCCTCCAAGAAAGATACTTAAACCCAGAAGGAAGAGCCAAAAGGTCGGTGCCAAAGATCCCGCATCAGGCATAGAAGGGGTAGCCTCTTTCTCTTTCACCACCGGAGTTTGAATTTGTGCTGAAGGTGTAGCAACAAGCGATGGAAGGCCCGTTGACTCAGCCAGGACTTCCCCCTCTGCAATAGTGAATGTCTTTACTAGGGAAACGTCCTTTCCTTCTTCGTTTTGGGTTTTTACTCTTATGGTGTACTCTCCTGAAGAAAGAGAGGTTTCTGGTCTCCAGACCCATTGTCCATCAGCATTTATCCTGAGGGTCAGGGTCATAACTTGATCTCTTTCCAGTTGGAGACGAACGGTATTCCCCGGAACTCCTTTTCCCAAAAAGAGAGGATACGACGTTTTTTCTACCTCACCCTCTGCAGGATTGATAATCGCAATAGGATGTTTCTTCAAAGATTCGGAAGACTCAGTTGTCTGTTCTCCGAGTACTGCACCAAACCCCTTTTGCTCTGTTGAAGGTTGGATTTCTGCCAAAACACGGAAGTCATAGGTCTTACCGAGAGATATAGAGGGGACAGGAGAATCGAGACCTTTCGTTGTTATAGCAGAAGCTATTCCGTTCCTTCCAGCTTGAACAAAAATATCTTCTTGGTCTCCCTGTCCAATAGACGTATATTCTGTCAGATTTTTTGAACGGAGTGAATTGACTGCGATGATAAAAGATCCTGAGTCTTTTACGAGAGTCGAAAGCAAGGAAGATTCTTTTGTTGAGAAATAGACAATCGCATGCGTGGCAGGAGAAGTATCGTTGATAAGTATTTTTCCATAGAGAGGGTCTACATGAAGGGGTTTCTGGGTAAGGACAGGAGCTGTTTCTTGTCGAAGAGTATCATGTTGCGGATATACTGCATATTGATCAACGCCAACTTTAAAGAAATATGTTGTACTCGGTTGAAGGCCTCGAAGTGTGACATGGTGTGTCATGTACGGTTTCGTTTCTCCCTGGACGACATCACGATCGTCATAGGCGATGGTAGAGAGAGTTTTTGCATCTTTTCCGTACTGGATGAAACCGATTGTATCCTTTGTTGTTATCCAGGATACAGTGAAAGAACTATTAGAGATATTTGACAGTCTTACTTCTTGAGGAAAGAAATTTGGATCTTTTTGAGAAAAAAAGTATTTTGCATTTTGAACAAGGGTTACACTGACAACAACTCCAGCGACCAGGAGAAAGAAAGAGACGAGGATGGAAAATTTTTTCTCATTCATGCGTTCTTTTTGTCTATTACTCTCCCCATGATTTTAGTTCTTCAAGAAGAGCAGTGTCAAATGTCGGAAGAAGGACTTGAACCTCTTTCTCGGTAGGTGACGTGATGTTGGCTGTGCTGATCCTTTTATAAGCATCAAAAATGATCCAACTCACAATAGTGATGAAAGTAAGGATAGAGAGTAAGAAGACTTCTTTCCCTTTCATTTTTGGTAGTACGCATCTCCTTTCACAGTAAGGCTCAAACTTGGAGTAATCGTTTCTTGTCCTTGAACTTGTTCTTTGGTCTCGATTGTTGCAACCCGAACGTTATCTGTAAATATCATTCGTTTCGATCTGTAAAATTGATCAAGGAAGGAAAGTAATTGAGAGTATTCACCAGTGACTGTTATCGAGAAAGAGACAGGAATTTTTCCTTTCGAAGGTTTCGGGGGCGTCACGGCACCGGCGGGTGTCTGTACTGCTTGTTCACTTTCTACCAAGTCAACAGGTTGATAGACAATACTTAAAACTTGTACGTTCGTGTCGAGAGCCATTTTCTCGATATCTACTGCAAGTGTTGCAAGACGGGGTTCTTTTGGAAGGGAAACGTAAATGATACTGTCAGCGACGGGAGAAATCTGCTCGCGATAAATCTGTTCTGCAGTTTCGAGTGCTTTCATTTTATCTTCTAGTTTTCTATTGAGCGCTTCACGTTTTTGAATTTCTCCGTAGATTGTAGCTGCGTTTGAGAAAACCGGCTTGATCGCGGCAATGCCGAATATAGCGATAGCGAAGATAGAGAGAGTCAACATGGTATACGCTTTCGCTTCTGGTCGTTGGAGTGTTGGTTCAAGTTTTCTATAATATCGAGAAAATCGTTTGTAATCCATAAGTTTCAGTCTTTCTCAAAAGCTTTCGGTCCGAGTTGGACAGAGAGAGAAAAAACGATTTCGTTCGGATTTTTACCGCCTCTCGCGACAGAAGCGATCTGTAATGTATTGATCTTTTCCACAGGAGCGGACTTAATGTTATGGATAAATGTTGCAAACGCCGCTTCATCTGTTGTAGCGGCAGTGAGTTCCATACTGCCAGTCGTGACGGTAATATCTTGAAGGGTGACAGCTTCAGGGAGAATACCACCTAAATACTCCAAGAAATACAGGTACCTCTTTCTGGAAGAATAAATTTCCCTCATAGAGGAAAGACGGTACTGCATGCTTCGAATTTGAGATTCAAGTTGGGTTGCTTCATTGAGGTATGCAATATTTGCATTAATTTGTTGCTTCAGTTGGTTGTTCCGTACGTTCAGGGCAGATCCTACTAAAAAAACGGCGATGGTAATGATTTCAGTCATAATAATAATGACGCGGCCATAAGTGAGAAACCACTTAAGAAATTTGGCCATGGGCTTTTTGTGAAGATCATCCCGAGGAAGCAAGTTGATAGCAGTTTTTGTGGCAGGCTTCATCTGGGTTTATCCTTGCATTATTTTTGTTCAGTAAGCTTACTCAGTCGGGATTTCAACCGAGCAGCTTTGTTTTTGTGAAGGATATGTTTTTTTGCAGCGATATCTAACGCGGAAAAGGCTTCTTGTAGAGTCCTTTTACTCGGTTTGATGCGAGCATCCTTCACAGTCGTTTTTACCTGAGTCCGAACAGGCTTATTTCTTTTTGTACGACGTTTATCTTGTCGCATTTTTTTCTTTGCACTTTGTATGATCGGCATAGCTCAACCGAGTATAACACAAGCTTGAGGGTCGCGCAAGATACGTGATATACTAGGCTGCCATGCAAGAAAGCTTTCCCCAGGCTCATAATCGTAGAGGTAAGCTGTCGGAATCGACAGCTTCAAAATTTTCAAGCGCAAAAACGGTACAAACGTTACTAAAAAATGGAGCGTCCTTTCTTTTTACCAGGCAGACAAATATTTTATCCGCGGCTATTGTCATTATGATTATGGTTGCGATCTCTCGCGTCCTAGGACTTATAAGGGACAGGCTTCTCGCCGGGTTATCTGTTGGAGATCCGAATATTCACTTGGATCTCGTGGGGATTTATCTTGCCTCTTTCCGTATCCCTGATCTTCTTTTTCAATTATTGGTTTTTGGTTCACTTTCAGTCGCGTTTATACCAGTTTTTACGGAGTTACTCGAGCAACATAAGGAAAAAGAAGCCTGGCATTTTGCTTCATCCTTAGTAAATCTTTCTTTCGTTCTCTTCCTTGGGATTTCAGTCGTTATCATTATTTTTGCTGAGCCAGTCTCACTTCTTGTTGTTCCTGGGCTACGAAACGAGAATATTGAACACTTACCTCTGATGGCAAACCTTACTCGTATTATTCTTTTTGCGCAAATATTTTTTGTTATATCGAGCTTTTTTACTGGCATTCTCCAGTCATTTCAGCATTTTTTTGTTCCGGCGCTTGCGGGTATTTTTTATAACATTGGTATTATTACCGGAATCCTTTTTCTTACTCCAGTTTTCGGCATTTACGGCCCAGCTTTAGGGGCAGTATTTGGTGCTTTTTTACACTTTCTTATCCAATTGCCGTCCGTGCGTTACCTGGGATTTCGGTATTGTTTTCACTTTGACCGGAAAGACCGAGGCGTTCGTGACGTCATCAGACTTGTTGTACCAAGAACGATCGCTCTTGCCGCGACTCAGATATCCTTTACGATTAATACGAGTTTTGCCTCGCTCGTGTCACTCTCGAGCATTTCCTTCTTTACCTTCGCTCAGCACCTCCAGCTTGTTCCATACGGGCTTTTTGGTGCCTCGATTGCTCAGGCGGCTCTTCCTTCTCTTTCTTCTGATGGGGCGAAAGGAAAATTTGATCAATTTAAAGTGACGCTTTTGACATCTTTTCACCAGATCCTTTTCCTCGTTTTTCCTGCAAGTGCTATTCTTATCGCTTTACGAATTCCAATGGTCCGACTTGTTTTTGGAGCAGCAGGTTTTCCTTGGGAAGCCACAGTAACTACAGCAAAAACACTGGCGTACTTAAGTTTTGGGCTTTTTGCTGAGGCAACAACTCCTTTGTTGGTTCGTGCGTTCTATGCTTTAAAAGACACACGAACTCCATTAAAAATAGCGCTTATAAGTATCACCGTAAACATTTTTCTTAGTATCCTTTTTCTCGTCTTTTTCAAGCTTCCTTTATGGTGGATTGGTTTAGCGATCTCTCTCGCGAATGTCGTTGAAGCAGGTCTTTTACTGTTTGTACTGGATAAGCGTCTGGGCGGATTTCATAAACCATCAGTCATATTTCCCGCCATCAAGATTGGAGGCTCGGCAGTTTTTACAGCAGTCGTTTTATGGGGATTAATGAAATATTTTGATCAACTTGTGTTTGATACAACACGGACGATAAATCTTCTCTTATTAACTGGAACGGTTGGTTTTATTGGAATGAGTCTGTATATTTTTTTAACCTGGGCTCTTCGTGTCAAGGAAGTGACCCTTTTCTGGGCATTTTTTATGCGAATTAAAAATTGGAGAACTGCCATCCGTAAGAGTGAAGAGGTTATTGATGGTGCAACAACAAATTCGTAATTTCTGCATTATTGCCCATATTAACCATGGAAAATCAACCCTCGCAGATCGATTCCTCGAAATAACGGGCACGATTCCCCCTTCAGCCATGCGCGAACAGGTTCTCGATGCCATGGATTTGGAGAGAGAACGAGGAATAACGATTAAATTGACTCCAGTCAGAATGGCCTTCATCAAGGAGAACACGACGTATCAATTAAACCTTATCGATACTCCTGGACATGTTGATTTTTCCTATGAAGTATCTCGATCTTTAGCGGCCTGTGAAGGTGCGATATTGGTCGTTGACGCGACAAAGGGAATTCAAGCCCAAACTGTCGCCCATGTGTCCTTGGCACGAAAACATCATCTCGCCATTCTTCCGGTTATTAATAAGATAGATTTACCGAACGCACTGCCCCGCGAAGTAGCCGATGAGATGGTAAAAACATTCGGATTCAAGAAAGAAGACATATTTTTTATCTCGGCGAAGACTGGACAAGGTGTGGCTCTCCTTCTTGAGAAAGTAGTAGAGAGAGTACCTTCTCCAAAAGGAATGAAGCAGAGTCCGTTTTCGGCACTTGTGTTTGATTCAACCTACGATCCTCATAAGGGGATTATTGCGTTTGTACGCATTGTTGATGGGGAAATCACAGAAAAGAATTCTGTGACGTTTTTAGCATCACGCGTGTCAACGCAGCTTATTGAAGTAGGTATTTTTTCTCCTGAAATGAAAGAAACCAGTTTTCTTTCTTCGGGTGAAGTTGGGTATCTTGCGACTGGTTTAAAACAGGCGGGTGCGGTCCGAGTCGGTGATACGGTCAGTATACGGGAGACACACGTTGCCCCTTTGCCGGGGTATGAAGAAAGCATTCCTATGGTATATGCAAGTTTTTACCCGGTCGATCAAAGCGATTTTTCTTCTCTGAAAGATGCGTTAATGAAGCTACGTCTTTCTGATGCTGCTCTTGTATTTGAGCCCGAGTCATCTCCGGCACTTGGTTTTGGATTTCGTTGCGGCTTTTTAGGTCCACTTCATGCTGACATTGTTCAAGAAAGGTTGTCTCGGGAGTATCACACTGAAGTCGTCATGACACAGCCGACTGTTGCCTATCTCGTAAACACTTCTCGAAATGAACGGGTTATAACAAATGTTTCATCAGAATGGGATCCAAAGTGGAGCGTACAAGAACCGATTGTTGATGCAACGATTTTTGTTCCCGAGCAATATGTGGGACCTGTTATGCAACTTGCGAAAGAGGCAAGGGGAGAGTTTTCTAATATGACATATCATGGGAAACAAGTGGAGCTGTCATACTGTTTTCCATTGATGGAAATTATCATGACCTTTTTTGACAGATTGAAATCTGTTTCTTCAGGATTTGCGAGCATTGATTACCGTCTGAGAGGATATCGGTCAATTGATGCGGTCAGATTGGACATCCTCGTGAACGGAGAACGTGTCGACGCATTTTCTCAGATCGTTCTTTCGTCCGCTGCATATCGGATAGGAAGGGTGCTTGTCGAAAGATTAAAACACCTTATTCCACGTCAGCAGTTTCAGGTTTCCCTTCAAGCAACCGTGAATGGAAAAATTATCGCGCGGACGGACATTCCGGCATTCAGAAAAGATGTGACAGCGAAATTGTACGGCGGTGATAGAACTCGGAAGGATAAATTGCTTACAAAACAAAAAGAAGGGAAAAAAAGACTCAAACAGGTTGGAAAAGTCACCATTCCCCAGGAGGCATTTCTTGCATTTTTCTCTTCACAGGAATCTTGACAACGCCTGGCACTCGTGATACATTACTGCTAATAGTAAGAAAGGAAGCGTATCTATGGAACTATCTGAAAGACAAACGAAAATCTTGAAAGCAATTATTGAGAAGTACATGGATACTGCAGAACCTGTTGGATCCCACACCTTGGAACGTGAATCTGAGTTCGGTGTTTCCCCCGCAACTCTTCGGAATGAAATGGCTCGACTTGAAGAGCTCGGGTTCCTCACCCATCCCCATACGTCGGCAGGCAGGATTCCGACGACGATGGGAACGAAATACTACATTAACGAATTAATGAAGGAAAAAGCTCTTTCCGTGGCAGATGAAGTACGAGTGAAGGAAAGAGTCTGGGATTACCGATTTGAGACTGATAAATTGTTGCGGGAAGCAACGCGATCACTCGCTGCGCAAACGAGAACACTCGCTGTTGCTACTACGAACGAAGGGGATTTGTACTATTCAGGAGCCGCAAACATTCTTGATATGCCAGAATTTTATAACATTGATCTTACAAGAACAGTCCTTGCTCTTCTTGATCGTCAGGACTTTTTGTGCGAGATCCTTTCAAAAGCGGTTGGAGAAGAAGATATTCATATTTTGATAGGGGAAGATTTGGGGTCTCCGTATTTATCCCAATGTAGTCTTGTTTTTAGTGATTATTCTTTGGGGAAGAAGTATACTGGTCAACTCGGCGTGATCGGACCGTATAGACTCCACTATCCTACCGTTATTCCTGTCGTCCGCTACGTGAGCGGGTTACTAGAAGAATTAACAAGGACTTGGTGACATGGTACACAAGAAAGCCAAAGAGTCGCTTCAAGAAGAAGTGAAACATCTTGAGGAGAAAGTTGCTGTTTTGGAACAGCAGCTGAAACGAGCACTGGCTGACTATGCAAACCTTGAGAGACGGGTTGAGAGTCAGAAACAGGAAATTGTCGAATATGCGAATTTTCGTTTACTGGAAAGACTTTTGCCAATCGTTGACGATTTGGAACGCGCGGTCGCACATACAAAAGACGAGGGAATACATCTTATTTTGAAACGTATGCACACGCTCCTTTTATCGATCGGCGTCGAAGAGATTCAGTGCGACGGACAGGAATTTAATCCCGAAGAAGCAGAATGTATTGAGGTTATACAAGGAGAAGAAAATAAGATTTTTGAAATTATTGAAAAAGGATATCGCTATCATAGAAAAGTGCTCCGGCCGGCAAAAGTAAAGGTTGGAGGAAATACTTCACAAAACGAAGTGACAAAATAGGAGGAACATATGTCAAAGATTCTTGGTATTGATCTCGGAACAACAAACAGCTGCATGGCAGTGATGGAAGGTGGAAGACCGAAGGTCATTTTCAGCAAAGAGGGAAGAAACGTGATTCCATCGGTGGTGGATCCGATCAAAAATTTGGTTGGAGACGTAGCGAAGAGACAGATGGTATTAAATCCCAAGAGAACGATTTATTCTATTAAAAGGTTAATGGGAAGAAAGGTGGACGATCAGGAAGTCGTGCGTAGCAAAAAACACCTTCCGTATGAAATCAAAGCTGGAAAAGACGGCATGGCAGTTGTCCAGGTGGAAGGGAGAGAATTTACTCCCCAGGAAATTTCAGCGAAAATACTTCAGAAACTACGGACTGATGCAGAAGGATACCTCGGAGAAAAGGTAGAGAAAGTTGTGATTACTGTTCCCGCATATTTCAATGACTCTCAGCGTCAAGCGACGAAACAGGCAGGAGAAATCGCAGGGATGGAAGTGCTTCGTATTATTAACGAGCCGACGGCTGCAGCTCTTGCCTATGGTTTAGATAAGAAGGAGTCACAAACAATCGCAGTCTACGATTTAGGTGGAGGAACCTTTGACATTTCCATTCTGGAGATTGGAGAAGGGGTCTATGAAGTGAAAGCGACAAACGGCGATACCCATCTTGGCGGAGACGACTTTGATAGAAAAATCATCGACTTTATTGCTGATGAGTTTCAAAAAGAACACCAAATAGATCTTCGGGAAGATCCTCAGGCTCTTCAAAGAATCCGCGATGCAGCTGAAAAAGCAAAGATAGAGCTTTCTAGTGCACAAGAAACAGAAATCAATCAGCCGTTTATTACACAGGGGGAAAATGGCCCGCTTCATTTGACCATGAGGTTAACAAGGGCGAAGTTAGAGCAGCTCGTTGACGATTTGATTCAGAAAACAATCGATCCTGTCAAAAAATGTCTTGCAGACGCAAAGTTTGATACGAAAGGGATCGACGAAGTCATTCTTGTTGGAGGAATGACCCGTATGCCAAAAGTGCAAGAAGTTGTTCAGGGATTCTTTAAGAAAGAACCTCATAAAGGGGTAAATCCAGATGAAGTCGTTGCGGTCGGGGCAGCTATACAAGGTGGAGTGTTAGCAGGAGAGGTGAAAGACGTCCTGCTTCTTGATGTGACTCCCCTTACTCTGGGTATTGAAACGCTTGGTGGAGTCATGACTCCATTGATCGAGCGAAATGCTCGGATTCCAACCTCGAAAAGTCAGGTGTTCTCAACCGCTTCAGATAACCAGACGTCAGTGGAAGTACATGTCTTGCAAGGTGAACGACCTATGGCGGCTGATAATAAGTCGCTCGGTCGATTTATCCTTGACGGTATTCCTCCTGCACCGCGTGGAATACCTCAGATAGAGGTAACTTTTGATATCGATGCAAACGGGATTCTGAATGTCACGGCGAAGGATAAGGCGACATCAAAAGAACAGAGGATTACTATTACAGGATCTACTGGTCTTTCAAAGGAAGAAATTGAGAAAATGAAGAAAGAAGCGGAGGAGCACGCAGGCGAGGATAAGAAGAAACAAGAGCGGGTGGAGGCAAGAAACACTGCTGAGAACCTGTGCTTTGTTGCGGAGAAAACGCTCAAAGATGCGAAAGACAAAGTGTCCGATGATCTCAAAAAAGGAGTTGAAGAGAAGGTGAGTGAACTAAGGAAAGCGCTTGATACAGCATCAGTTGATGAAATCAAGCAAAAGACTGATGATCTGTCTTCTCATTTACAACAGGTTGGTGCACAGATGTATCAACAGTCGCAGCAAACACCTCCTAAAGAGGAACAGAAGAAATCAGACGGAGAGGATGGAACTGTTGAAGGTGAAGTCGTTCAGTAAGGTGTAGAATGGGAGAATGGCTGAGAAAAGAGAGTACTACGATATTCTTGGAGTGCAGAAATCGGCGACGGCCGATGAGATTAAGTCTGCGTATCGGCGGTTAGCGCGGAAACACCATCCCGACGTTGACAAGTCACCCGACGCCCATCAAAAATTCAAAAAAATAAACGAAGCCTACGAGGTCCTCTCGAATCCACAGAAACGGGAGACCTATGATCAGTTTGGACATGCCGCGTTTTCCCAAGGTGGAAATGCTGCTTCCGGGAATCCGTTTCAGGGGTACCAAAGACAAGGGCAGTATGGACCATTTTCCTACTACTCAACGAGTGGTGATATCCCGTTTGATCTTGGATTCGATGCAGGTGGATTTACTGATCCTTTTCGTATTTTCGAAGAATTTTTTGGGACAGCTTCTCCTTTTGGATCTCGAGCCAGAAGTCGTCCGGCATATAAGGTAACGGTTCCGTTCGATATAGCAGCTAAAGGAGGAGAAAGAACGCTTTCACTCGACGGCGAGAGAAAAACAGTGAGGATTCCGGCCGGAGTCGATACGGGAACACGAATGAGATTTGGGAACTTTGATCTTGTGTTTGAAGTTGAACCGCATCCAGAGCTAAGACGTGACGGGGATGATCTGTATGCGACAAAACGTATTTCTTTTGTAAAAGCAACCCTTGGAGGGACTGAAGAGGTTCAAACGATAGATGGATCCATCACAGTGCGTATACACCCAGGGACACATTCTGGGACGCTGATCCGCCTTCGGGGAAAGGGTATGCCTTCTCTTCAAGGGAGAGGTCGGGGAGATCAGTATATTCAGGTTCAGATCCATGTTCCCAACCGTCTTTCAAAGGAGGCGAAAAAACTCTTTTCGCAGCTAGAGAAAGAACTGGACGTTTCTTGACGATCCGTGATTCGTTGATGTACAATACCGCCTGTAGGAAAGAGGAGAAGGTGGGTGAGTGCCCATCTTTTTTTTCAGAAAGAGGAGAGGCATGGCGATCGTACGTACAGAATTTGCTTCAGCATTAAACCAAGTATGCGCTGAACGCGGAGTAGATCAAGAAGTTGTCCTTGATACCATCCGAACTGCAATTCTTGCTGCCTATAGAAAAGATTATGGGAAAGAAACAGAAGAACTTCGAGTCGAACTAAATCCCGATTCCGGAGAAGCAAAGATTTTTCAAGACGACAAAGACGTGACTCCCCCTGGGTTTGGAAGAATTGCCGCTCAAACTGCAAAACAAGTCATCTTACAACGTATCAGAGAAGCTGAAAAATCTGCGATCCTCACAGACTATGCAGGAAGAGTGGGGATGATTGTGAATGGTATGGTCCGTCGTTTTGACGGTCCCAATGTCATTATTGATTTGGGTAGAGCTGAAGGAGTTATGCCTCCGAATGAACAGGTTCCCAGGGAACAATATAGACTTAATAGAAGAATGGTTGTGTATATTGTCGGGATTCGAGAAGGCCAAAGAGGATCAGAGATTATAGCATCACGCGCACACAAAGGTCTCATTGCCGGTCTTTTTAAGCGCGAAGTTCCCGAAGTTGGTTCAGGAGCTGTGGAAGTGAAAGCAATCGCCCGGGAACCTGGCGTCAGATCGAAAGTGGCAGTCTTATCGCATCAACCGAGTGTAGATCCCGTTGGTTCCTGTGTCGGGCAAAAGGGAGTTCGGGTTC
This sequence comes from Patescibacteria group bacterium, assembly GCA_035282885.1. Taxonomy (GTDB): domain Bacteria; phylum Patescibacteriota; class Microgenomatia; order DATDVM01; family DATDVM01; genus DATDVM01. The sequence continues at coordinate 11,819 of DATEUZ010000088.1, forward strand.
AAGCCGTTATAGCAGAACTCGGTGAAGAAAAGATTGACGTGATTCAATGGAGTGATGACTCTGAGAAGTTTATCATTGCTGCGCTCTCTCCAGCGAAAAATATTCAAGTCGCTCTTTCTAAAGAGGAGCAGACGGCTGTTGTCACTGTCCCTGACGAAGAACTTTCTCTTGTGATCGGTAGGGAAGGACAAAACGTCAGATTGGCAGCGAGACTTTCAGGGTGGAAAATTGATGTGAAAGGCACTGAGAAAGTCGATGAGGGAGATGAAAAGTCAGGTTCGAAGGATACAAAGGAGGAAGAGGGTTTGGAAACCGAGGAGTCCTCTTAAACTAATGAGAATCTCTCAAGAAAGGAGTCAGACATGGCTCGGAAAGAGGCAATTCGTCCTACACGTCCGCCAGTTGTGGCCATCATGGGTCATGTCGACCATGGCAAAACGACTCTTCTTGATTACATTCGTCGTTCTCATCTCACACAAAAAGAGTTTGGCGGTATAACTCAACATATTACAGCATATCAAGCCCAGTTTCAGGAAAAGAAAATAACGTTTGTTGATACTCCGGGTCATGCGGCCTTTGAGACCATGCGTCTTCGTGGTGCACAGGTGACAGACCTTGTTTTACTTGTTGTTGCCGCAAATGAAGGAGTGAAGCCACAGACCGTTGAGGCCATTAAACATATTCAAAAAGAAAAAGTCCCCCTGATCGTTGTACTAAATAAAATGGATGCACCAGGGGCCAATCCAGAGAAGATTAAAAAGCAACTTTCAGAGCATGAAGTGTATGTAGAAGGATATGGTGGTGACGTCGTAACGGTTGAAGTCTCAGCAAAAACAGGAAATGGCGTTGATGCACTTCTTGAAATGATTCTTTTGGTTTCTGATATGCGGGAGCTTCAGTCTCATCCTGAGAAGGAACCGGAACTTACCGTCATTGATTCCCACATAGACAAGAAAAAAGGGCCTGTTGTTTCGGTTATCGTGAGGGACGGAACACTCCATGTCGGAGACGAAGTAACAATAGGACAGATAAAAGGAAAGATCCGCGCGATCTTGACCGATCTTGGGGAGACCGTGAAAGTGGCAGGACCATCAACTCCCATTGAAATTCTTGGATTTAAGACACTCCCGAAAGTCGGAGAAACGACAAAACCACATCCCGAGAAGAAAGACATAGCATCACTGCTTATCGCAAAAGAAGAGAAAAAAATAAAGGTAATAGTAAAAACCGATACGCTTGCCACACTTGAAGCTGTCTTGCATGGGCTTCCAAAAGAAATTGAGGTCGTAGAATCCGGTACAGGTGATATTACAGAATCAGATGTACTTCTTGCACAGAACGGACAGACTGTGATATTTGGCCTTCATGTAGGAGTGCCAACTGCTGTAGAGAAATTTGCTGAATCTGAGAAAGTAGAGACCCATACCTTTAAGATCATCTATGAATTCTTCGATGAGATAGGAGAAAGGGTAAAACGCCTTTTGGGAGAACAGGAAAAGGGTGTGATTCAAGGAGAGGCGCAGATTGTTGCATCTTTTGACATTAAAGGACTGAAGATTGCGGGATGTAAAGTGGTTCAAGGACAGGTAAGTGTAGGAAATGCTGTTCATTTGAAACGGAAAGAAGAGGATTTGGGTCAGTCACGTATCAAATCACTTAAGAAACGGGCGAAAGAATTGAAAAGAGTGGAGCAGGGCGATGAATGTGGAATACTTCTTGATCCCCAGCTTGACTTTTCAATTGGCGATGTTATAATATCCTATAGGTCTTAATCCTATGCAACAAACAGATGTAGCGGAGATACTTCGTAAAGCAAAGACAGTGCTTCTCATGTTGCCAGAGAAACCCACCATTGATGAGGTGGCTGCTGGAGTGGCATTATATCTCTCTTTTCAAAGTACAGATAAAAAGCTGGAAATTGTTTGTTCAACCCAGTTGACGGTATCTTATAGTGACATTATTGGAGTTGACCAGGTGAAGAAAGAAGGAGCGAACAGGAATCTCGTCATCACCTTTGACTGGCAAGAAGGCGCGACGCAGAAAGTGACCTATGATGTCGTTGATGACAAATTCCGTTTCGTCGTTCATCCAGAACCAGGAAAATCACCACTTCGAGCTGAGAATGTTGAGTTTACCTATGAAGGAGTGATGGCTGACTTGATCGTGACAGTAGGAGTCGGTTCTTTGGAAGAACTTGGGGTAAGGCACACTCAAGAAAAACAACTTTTCTCGCAGTCGCCGGTTATCGCCATCGATAATACGTCTTCACATCAAAAATTTGGAGCAGTCAACCTTGTGAATGAGGAAGCCGCATCCGTTTCTGAATTGATCGTTGATTTTATGCGGGAGCACGATCTCCCAGTTGACGTTGACATAGCAACGAATTTACTGACAGGTATGAGTGCGGCAACGAGTAATTTCCAATCTTCTCAGGCGAGCGCGAATACGTTTGAGGCTGCTGCAGCTTGTCTTGCGGCAGGAGCAAGAAGGATTCCTGTAAGAGAGAAAAAAGGTGAGATTACATTAGAAAAAGAAGAAGAAAGTCAAAAGAAAAAAGGAAAAGACGAACAACCTTCTCCTGATTGGTTTGAACCGAAAATATACAAAGGTTCCTCTCTCGACAAATCATAATTTGTCTGTTGAAAAAACAGAATATCTTATGTATACTACACCCCAGAGAAAAAGGAAGCTCTGTGGAGAGAAAGTATACCTATGTCATTAACAGTTGACGAAAAAACAAAATTAATAGAGAAATATAAGACACATAAAGGCGACACAGGTTCTCCTGAGGTCCAAGTTGCACTTATTACGGAACGGATTCAGCGGTTAACAAAACACCTCGAGATTCATCCGCAAGATATGCACTCAAGAACAGGGTTACTATCTATGGTCTCCAAGAGGAGAAGACTCCTGAACTACCTACAAAGGAAAGATGATAAGCGATATAAGTCCGTTGTTAATAAACTTAACCTATCTAAATAACATAAACGACAACAAAAACCATTTTTTTTCAAATCAAGCCATCTCCTTCATGGGAATAATACTAAAAAGTGAGGTTTTATGAAACACGTCAAGAAAGAAACGACATGGGGAGGACGTCCTCTCTCATTAGAAGTTGGAGAATTAGCGAAGCAGGCGAATGCTTCTGTTCTCGCTCGGTACGGAGATACAGTGGTTCTCGCTACGGTTGTCTCATCTGATCCACCGGAGGGTATTGATTATTTCCCTTTAAGCGTTGATTACGTTGAGAAATTATATGCCGGAGGCCGCATATCCACGTCTCGGTTTATCAAACGAGAGACACGACCTTCAGAAGACGCGATCCTCTCGGGAAGGCTTATCGATCGGGCAATACGTCCCCTTTTCCCAAAGGATTATAAAGACGAAGTGCAGCTGATTGTGACTGTTCTTTCCGTCGATCAACAGCATGATCCATCTATTCTTGCGATGATTGCAGCGTCTGCCGCAGTCGCAATTTCAGATATACCGTGGAATGGTCCAATTGCTGGAGCAAGAGTCGGTCTTTCGAAAGAAAGAGAATTCTTGACGAATCCATACAACAGTGAACTGGATCAAAGTGATCTTGATCTTGTTGTTGCCTCTACGAAAGATGCAGTCGTTATGGTCGAAGCCGGGGCAAAAGAAATAGACGAACAAATGATGCTGAAAGCAGTCGCATACGGACATAAAAACCTTTTAGAACCTCTTCAGCTTATCGAGGAATTAGTGAAGGAGGTTGGAAGAGAAAAGCACCAGTATGAAGTAGAGAAAATAGAAAAAGATTTCGAGAAAAAGGTAAGTTCACGTTGCGAAGAAGAGATTAAAAAAGTGTTGTTTAGTAAAGAGGAAACGTGGCATGAATCAACGGGACAACAGATAGTAAAAAAACTGCAAGAAGAGTTTGCCGAACAAGTGAGTAATGGAGCAGTAAGCGATATTTTTGAAAAGACGGCCAAGACAGTCATGAAACAGGCCATCCTGAAAGAAAAGAAACGGATCGATGGACGAAGTTTTACTGAAATACGACCAATTTCGCTTCGAACAGGCGTTCTTCCACGAACACATGGATCAGCCCTTTTTCAACGAGGTGACACACAAGCACTTTCTGTCGTAACGCTTGCGGGTCCTTCCCTTGAACAAAAGATAGAAGGAATGGAAAAGGAAGAGACAAAAAGATTCATGCATCACTATAATTTTTCCCAGAATCCGTTTTGTACAGGAGAAACGAAACGGTTAGCAGCTCCTACGAGAAGAGATATCGGTCATGGAGCCTTAGTTGAAAGAGCTTTACTTCCAGTTATTCCTGATGAGAACGACTTTCCTTACACGATTCGTATCGTATCGGAAATCCTTTCTGCGGATGCGTCTACCTCGATGGCTGCATTATGCGGGTCAGCACTCGGTTTAATGGATGCAGGGGTTCCTATAAAAAGACCAGTGGCAGGCGTGGCGATGGGGTTACTGACGGAAAAAGATACGTTTGAAGTTCTTACTGACATGAGAGCAGTAGAAGATTTTTTTGGAGAGATGGATCTGAAGGTTGCTGGGACAGAACTTGGGATTACCGCCTTGCAAATGGATATTAAGATGAGTGGTGTTTCTGAGAAAATACTTGCCAGAGCGTTTGACCAGGCAAGGGAGGCGAGACTTTCCATCCTAGAGCAGTTCCGCAAAGAGATTCCGGAAGTGAGGAGCCATGTCTCTCAATATGCTCCTCGTATTTCGGTCCTCAACATTGATCCTCTAAAGATCGGAGAAGTGATCGGGCCGGGCGGCAGAATGATACGAGAAATAACAGCAAAGACAGGGACAGTCATTGATATTGATGACGATGGAAAAGTGATGATTACAGGAACGTTGGATGAGGACGTTCAAAAAGCGGTAAACTGGGTGAAAAGTCTTACTCAGGAAGTGGAAGTAGGAGAAACGTACCAGGGTGAAGTAAAACGGATTGTCCCTTTTGGAGCGTTTGTTGAAGTCCTTCCTGGGAAAGAGGGTTTACTGCATGTTTCAGAGATGGCTGAAGAATTCGTGAAACGACCTGAGGATGTTGTACAAATCGGCGACTCAATTCAGGTTCGAGTAAAGAATGTCGATGAACTCGGTCGGATTAACTTAACAAGACGAAGTCAGGATAGTAAACAAGAAAGACAGTATCAGCCAAGAGATGCATATAGTGGACCGAGAAGTCGACGTCACAGATAAGTGTGGCGATCCTAAAAATCCGTTTCACCATTTCGATATAATAGACGTATGAGAAGAGCCTTTCTCCTCCAAATTTCTCACCGCTTGATTCCCTGGCTTGCTGTTGGAATGAGTGTGTGTCTTCTTCTGGTGTGGTTGGTTTTTCGGCAACGTGTTCAGCCGCAAGCATCCGTTTCTCTCTCTTCTTCGAATGCAGGGATTCATATCCTTGTTCAAGCAGACGAAAAAGAAAAAAATAGGGTGCTTTCTTTTTTTGACAAAAAAGGTCCGGATGAGCAAAACCTTTTTTCGGGATTTGACATAGAGTTTGACGCATCCACAACAGCCGAAATAAAATCTCACCTCCCCTTGACCTTTGATCTTGGGATTTCAGGAAAGGAACTTACGGCGACTTCTCCTAAGAATTACACCGCGTTCCAATCAATTTTCTCTCTTTTTGAAGATGAGTTTGTTCCGAGAGAGGCATACTACAGTCCCAAACGAAGCCTTTTTCTCATTTCAGGGATAGGGTTACAAGATATTCTCTCGTATCTTCCTCATTTCACCAAGGAACAGTCAACATGGATGAAAAAACTAGAGATGGGGGTTGGGGGAAAAGGAGTTCTTATTGCCGTAAAGAACCATATAGGACTCGAATACGCGTATCTTGTTTCTGTAAAGGATAATAACGACATCTTGACTTCCCTATGGCAGCTGAAAGAGGTTGAGTTCGATACTCCTGGAGGGGTTTTGGGATACTCCGAAAAAAATGAAGGAGATACAGTGCTGTATCAATCGTTCCTGAATGCGTTTTATTACAAAGGTGTACTGGTCCTGGCCACGACTCCAACGCTTGCCGATGAAATACTCGAACTCGTGAAAGGAACAAGGAACGATTCCTTAGCGACGGATGAAACGTTCCGATTGACCTTACGAAAAGTGCCTGAGCCTCGCTTCCTTTTGTATATATCCCATCCACAACAATTCCTTGGAGTAAACGACCGTTATATATCACTTGCGTTCGCACAAGAGTTCCCTCTCTCGGAAGATTCGATTTCTTGGATATCCGCTCTTCTTATTACTTCTTCAAGAGACTGGATACTTTTTAAAATTGTAAAATAGTTTCCTCTCCATAGGTTTTTTCGTAGACATTCGTATGGACGGAATGCTAGAATAAGAAGACGATTGGAGGCTTCTTTTTTGCTTCCCATCTTCACTTGGAACAGAGCATGAAAGGAAGATAACTATGGCAGGTGTTCGGTTTATCTCACTCGGTGGTATCGGTGATGTCACGAAAAATATGTATGTGTATGAAACAGATCGGGATATTCTTATCGTGGATTGTGGAATTGGATTTCCTGATCAAGAGATGCCTGGTATTGACCTTCTGTTACCTGATATTTCCTATCTTGTTGGAAAAGAGTCAAAAATCAGGGGTATTGTTTTGACCCACGGTCACGAAGACCATATAGGTGCGCTTCCCTATCTCCTCCCGAAATTACAGTTTCCTCCGGTCTACGCAACAACACTTACAATAGCTCTTGTTGCTGTAAAGTTGGATGAGGTAGGTATCGGAGGAGTGAAACTTCACACCGTGACTGAAGACGAGGTCTTACGCCTCGGAGAATTTCAAGTATCGTTCTTCCATGTCTCCCATTCAGTTCCGGACGCAGCCGGAATTATTATTTCGACACCTGATGGAAGGTTTATTCACACGGGTGATTATAAATTTGACTGGACCCCGGTTGATGGACGCTGGACACAGGTTCAGAAAATAGCTCTCGCGGGGAAGGAAGGAGTCCTTGCTCTTTTTTCTGACTGTGTACGGATAGAGAAAGAAGGGTATACGCTTTCTGAGCGTGTTATTTCAGAAGGATTTTCTCGGGAATTCGAACGAGCAAAGGGAAGAGTTCTCATCACGACATTCTCTTCGAACATTTCCCGTATCCAACAGGCTATCGATGTTTCAGAAAAATTTGGGAGAAAAGTTTCGCTTGTCGGAAGGTCTATTGAAAGTAATGCTCGTGTTGCCAAAGCCTTGGGTTATTTAAAGTATGGAAAGAAAGTTGAAATATCCGTTGACCAGATAGACCACATTCCAAACGATAAACTGACCCTGATTGTGGCGGGATCTCAGGCTCAAGCGGATTCAGCATTGACACGTATTGCTCATGGGGGTCATAAGAAGGTACGTATTGAACCAGAGGATGTCGTTATTTTTGCTTCAGATCCGGTTCCGGGAAACGAGAATCAGGTACACACACTGATTGATAGTCTGTCCAGACAAGGTGCAAAGGTGATCTATAGTAATATCACAGATGATGTCCATGTTTCGGGACATGCATCCCGGGAAGAACTGCGATTAATGATAGCTCTTTCAACGCCCAAGTATCTCATACCTGTCTCCAGCGATTTCCGGCATATGCAACTTTATCAGCAAATGGCACAAGAAATGGGATATCCGAAAGAAAGGATTTTTTTATTACGGGCAGGCGATCTTATGGAATTTAAAGACGGAAAACTGCAATTCCTGGAGAAGATACGTTTACAAAATATTATGATTGATGGAATCGGTGGGGATGACGTAGAAGAAGTCGTCCTTCGCGACAGGCAGCTCATGTCAGAAGAAGGGATTATTGTCGTTATCATTCCATTTGATGCAGCGAATGGGAGAGTGGTCGGAGAGATCGATATTATTCCGCGGGGTTTTCCTCAGGTTTCTGAGAAACCGACCCTTTTTTCTCATGCTAAGAGTCTTGTTGAAACACAAATCCAGAATCAAAAAGCTCACACGACCGATCAGGCGTATCTGAAAAAGACAATTGAAAAAGTACTAGAAAAGCATTTTTATCACGAGACAGAACGGAAACCGTTGATTTTACCTGTTATCATTGAGGTGTAATTCATATGGGACGCAGAAGAAAACGAGCTCCATTCAGGATGAAGCTTAAGAAAGAAACCCTCTTTACGGTTGCTTCTTTAATTCTGATCATTTTGGGTATCTTAAGCGCACTTTCTTTATTTATGAGCGCTCTTGTCTTAGACCAGATGAGTTCACTTACCCTGGCACTTTTTGGTTGGACCAGATACCTTTTTCCGTTGGTACTTTTTACCGCAGGTCTTTCTCTTACTCGCATAAAGTGGGATATTGCCAAGGGAAATGTCTTTGTCGGTATTTCACTTCTCTGGATTGCTTTTATCTCGCTGACGAGAGCGGGGGAATTAGGAGATGCGGTTTTTGAAGGACTGTCGTCATTAGTGAGTACAGCGGGCGCCGTGATGCTTCTTTTTACTATAGGGATTGTCGGTGTTGTTGTTCTTTTTAACACGTCTCTTGATGCAGTTGTTTCATCTTTTGGTGCATTATTTCAGTCCCTCGGGAACTTTTTTAAATTGTATATACTGAGACGATTTCTCGAGAAAAGGAGAAAACCTCTTATTGTTCGTACAACTCCAAAGTTTGACTTTGAGGGAAAAGCCGCAGTAAAGATACAAAAAGATGAGATTACCCCTATGGGAGAAAGGAAACCGGGAGAGTCTCAGCTGACATCAGAACTTGTAAGC
>DATEUZ010000089.1:0-3524 GCA_035282885.1 Patescibacteria group bacterium
CGGAAGGGATTCAAAAAGCAGGATTACTCGGCAACCTGGATACGGTTGAGCTGACGTATAAGCCGTTTGTCTCGATTCATGTGGCGACCTACAACGAAAAGCGGGTAGTGCAACGGTTACTGATCGCATGTACATCCCAAGATTATCCGAATTATGAAGTGGTAATCGCAGATGACTCAACCGATGAAACAGTCGGGATCCTTGAGAAATGGAAGGATCACCCGAAAGTAAAGATCGTTCACCGAAGCGACAGAACAGGCTTTAAAGGAGGCGCGCTCAAGTACGCATTGGAGCAAACAGACCCTAGGGCGGAGTTTGTCATCATCTTTGATGCAGACTTTATCCCGTATTCCGACACCATTACCCAATTTATGAAGTATTTCAAGGTTTCAACAGGTAAACTCGACGCGTTTCAGGACTATAAGGATAATAACATTGCCGCAATTCAAGGATATCAGTGGCATGTCTTAAATAAATCCGAGAACTGGCTGACGCGCGGGGTCAGAAGCGAGTTCGCGGGATCATACGTCATGGAGCGGTCAGGGAGCGAGATTTTTGGCGGACTAAAAATGATTGCGGGTTCAGTGTATATGATCAGGCGGGATGTGTTGCAGGCATTTAGCTGGGGGACAAGTATTACCGAAGACTTTGAGTTGACGCTTCGTATCTATGAAGCTGGATTTAAGGTCGTCTATACGCCGTACGTTCAAGCGCCGAGCGAGTGTGTCTCGACCGTGAAGCGGTTGATCAGGCAGCGGATGCGATGGGCGGAAGGACATTCATTTAATGTTAAACAAATGTTTTGGAGGTTATTAAAGACGCCCTATATGAGTGTCAATGAAAAACTTGAGTTTTTGTATCTTTCACCGTATTATTTACAGTCATTTTTTTTCATTGTGGGTACGGTGTCGTGGCTTGTATCGGAAGTAGTGTTTCACGCAAAGCTTCCGTTCTGGACGGTCTTGTGGGGGTGGTCGTTGGTGTTTTCCAACATGCTCTCACTGCCGCTTATGAACTCGGTCGGTTTATTTTTGGAAGAAGCGGAAGAGCGGGATTACTTTGGGGTCGCCTCGTTCTTTATCATGTCTTATGTCCTTATCCCGTTTCAGGCATACGCGTCAATAAAGGGGTTTCTCGAGAGTGAGGAAGGCGGCTGGTTTCGAACACCAAAGTCTGGAAAGATTACTGACACATTTACTAAAGGGAAGTTTTACCGTTGGTTTCGCGGCATTTTGGGCTGGAGAACTGTCGGGGTAGCACAACAGGCCATAGCTCCTGCCTATTCGATCAATGGAAATTCAGCCCACAATGTCTTCCAATCTTTTGATATCAGACCTCAAAAGGCACGATGGATCGGAAAAGTCGTGTTGACAGCGCTCTTGGTTTTCACCTTGACCATTTATTCTGCAACAAAAGGCGTTCCGTTGGTCTACGCGGAAAACCCGACAGGACCGTTTTACCTTCGCGACGAAAGCTCCGGCGTTTTAACCGGCACTTCAGCAGAATGGAGAGTGGCTGATAATAGTGCAGATACGACAGACAGTACTTCAACAGTCGCGTCAGTAAATAACAAAGAAGCTGCGCCGAAGTGGTATCAATATAAGCCAGGCACAACAAATCTCGACGAGGAAACGGGAACAAGTTGTTCTGCGAACACGCCCGACAACGCAGGTTGGATTTTCGAAATGCCGTTTGGTGTAGGAGGCGATATTGCTTCTGGCACATGGACGTTCTATTTCAATGAAGTGGATGACAGGTCTGGGAATGTCGGGACTCTTGAAGTCTGTGTCTGGAGAGTTTCTGTGTCCGGTGGAGTCATTACCGCCTCAACGCTTCTCTATGGTACTGATTCAGATGGCTCTTGGCCAACCACTGATATCTGGGACGCTGCTGTGACCAATACTAATTACACCACAGGAACGGTTTCGCAGCTTAGTCTTGGTTCCGACGAGTATCTGTATGTCGAATATTTTACGGAGCTGACAACAATTAGCAGCGCTGGTCCGGCTACCGAATACACGTCAACGTTTCGCACAGGACCGACATACAGTAACCCAAGGATCGTGATACCAACAATTACCATCCCAGAAAGACTGCTTTTCTTCCTTCCGTTGTTTCCCCTTGTGCCTTTCCTTTCGTACTGGATGAAAAAGAAAACGCTGGAAGTAGCCAGATGACCAAGTCAAAGAAATCGGTTTTCTTAGTACTTCTTATCTTTTTCTCGCTGCTTTTAGGGTTTCTACCCCTTGTTGTAGTAACCCAAGACGCCCTCACACGGCTCGTGGAGAAGAACGTGTTCTATCTCTGGATCGAGAAAAACATTGTCCCGCTGGAAGCGAAAATGATGGGAGTTGTTCTCCTTCGCATGGGATACGATTTTGCCTACGCACCGTTGACGCAGACACTATTTGTAAACGATCTTCCGATGAAGATTACCTGGAACTGCCTGGGATGGCAAAGTATGTTGTTTCTCCTCCTTACGTTCGGCGTCGGTTTCGGACGGAAGTACCGTTTTTTTTCGGTGATGGAGGCTGTCGGAATAGGACTTCTGGGAACACTTCTTATAAATATCGGGAGAATGTTACTCACGGTATTCTTGGCTACCTCCTTGCCGGTAGTTTTTCGTATCGTCTTTCATGATTATCTTGCTGCCGTTATGACGATCGTTTGGCTCTTTGTGTATTGGTGGTTTGCATATAGCTATGTTCTTGAAGAAAAGCACCGATAGTTTGACTTGGTGATAAGATTTTGACAAGATGGAGGTATCATGACAGGATTTCTGAAGGGAAAAGATCCGCTGGAGAAAAATAAACTTCTTATTATTGTCGTTCTCGTTCTTATTTTCGGTGTATCCGTAATTCTTATTTCCATTTCTGAAAGACATTATATTGAAATGGAAACGCAAAAGGTTGGGATCACGAGGCTTATTTTGTCCCGCGCCGGGGCACGAAGACTCCTTTCGTTTTTCAGGAGAGTTCAATCATCCATGACTACACTTTCGTATGAAGAAAATGCATTCTCATGCGAGAAGACGGAAGACCCCTGTCTGATGAGGGTCTCAATGCAGAATTATGAAAACACTCCGCTCGTTGGATTTATCCGGTTTGACGCCCAGGGAAAAGCAGTTGTCTCGATGGATCACGAGACCACTCGTATTCGAAGCGAAGTTGACGTCTCCGATCGGAATTATTTCTTATGGGTGAAAAACCAGAAAACTTCAGATGAAGCATACCTTTCAAAGCCGATTATTTCTCGGGGGTCTCTTTCATTTTCAGGGAGAAAAATAGTGAGCGTTGTTACCCCTGTTTTTAAAAATGATGTGTTTGACGGGGGAGTAGCTGGCGCTGTGGATCTTGAAAGGTTGGTATCTGAATACATCCGAGATGTCGCCTATTACCAGGAGACAAACGCGTTCGTTTTCGATGAGGAAGGAACAATCCTTCTTCAGGCATTTCCCGGGGAAGCGTCTCTGACAGGAAAAAATCTGACAGAGATACTGAATGGAAAGAAGCCGCAGGTGTTGG
>DATEUZ010000090.1:0-5038 GCA_035282885.1 Patescibacteria group bacterium
GAAGAAATCCTGCGAGCATATAATAAAGTTCCACCCCTTGTCCCCACGGTCACACAAGTCCTTGTGACGGTCTTTAATGAATCTTTTCGAACGCAATCTCAAAAAATCTGCAATGTCCTCAGAGAGAACGGAATCAACGCCGAAGTCACGCTTCCTGAGGAAAAAATCGACAAACAACTCAAATACGCGAACAAGAAAAAGATTCCATTCGTTCTTCTGGTCGGACCGGACGAAGTTGTGTCACAAAAAGTCACAATAAAAGAGATGAAAACTGGAAATCAGCAGACAAAAAGTATTCAAGAGAGTATTCAGCTCATCCGTTCGTATGTCAGAACATAAAAAGGCCGTTTTAGCGCTTATCACCACTTCTCTGATTTGGGGAGCTGCCCCTCCCATTTTCAAGTGGTCGCTTGAAAATATTCCGGTTTTTTCACTTGCGTTTATCCGTTTCTTCGGTGCTGCTATCCTTTTCTTTTTCCTCGCACGGAAAAATCTCTCATTTGAGAAAAAACATCTTCCAAAATTGATACTTGCTGCCTGTTATGGCATTTCATTCCACATTCCTCTTTTTTTCTTTGGCCTGAAGACAACAACGTCTATCAACGCCGGCGTCATTTCAACTGCTGCTCCCCTTTTTACCATCGCAGCAGCAAGTTTCGTGCTTCGTGAACGCATCAAACTGAGGACATTACTCGGAACTTTCATAGGAATGATCGGGGTCTTAAGCATTATCGGCGAACCCCTTCTTACTGAGGGCTTTTCCCTCTCATTCATCGGAAACGTTCTTCTTCTTCTCGCAACGCTCCTTTGGGCTCTTTACACACTCGAAAGTAAGGAACTCTTCGCGCATTACTCTCCAATGACTGTCACCTTCTACTCGTTTTTTATCGGAGGTCTTTTCTTCCTCCCCTTCGTCCTTCTGGAATATGCTCACAATCCGTTTTGGATGTTAGATCTTGATATCCGTGGTATTGTCGGAATTCTTTTCGGGGTGTTTTTATCGTCCAGCCTTGCCTATTTTCTTCTCCAGTGGGGGCTTTCCAGGATGAAGCTTTCGGAAATAGGCGTCTTTATCTATCTTGACCCGATCGTCACCACGCTTGTGGCTGTTCCTCTTCTCGGAGAACGGCTTACTCCCCTTTTCCTCCTCGGAGCCCTTTTGGTTTTCTTCGGTATCTACGTCGCTGAACGTCGGATTGCATATCATCCGCTTCATAAGTTAAAAAACCATAGCCCCTCTTAGCTTCTTGTTTTAGCCTCTCAAGCATGCTATAATACGTTCACTATGAAACAAGACGTCCATCCAACATACCATCAACAGGCAAAGATTACCTGCGTCTGTGGAAATTCATTTACCGCTGGCTCAACACTGCCAGAAATCAAGGTTGAAATCTGCGCAAAATGTCATCCTTTTTATACTGGACAGCAAAGACTGGTTGATACGGAAGGTCTTGTCGAAAAATTCGAGCGCAAGGTAAAAACCGCTGCAGAGAAAAAAGAAACGCTCAAGAAAACGAAAAAAGTTCCCCAAAAAGACACATCAGACTATCAGCCTCGTACACTCCGAGAGATGCTTCAATCAGCAACGAAAAAAGGAAAGTAGCTGACATCAATCCTGAGGTTTCAATATGATTCCTAATCGTGTTGCCACGCTTCTTGATCGGTATACAAAAATACAACAGGAACTTGAGAAGCCTGATGTCTTCCGTGATCCTGAAAAGCTCAAAACCTTAAGCCGAGAGCTTCATGAACTCGAACCAATGTATAAGACCCATCAAAAACTCACCTCTCTAGAAAAACAGATCGCTGAAACACAACATTTACTCACGACCGAAAAAGACCAAGAACTCATCTCTCTAGCACAGAACGAAATTCTTCGACTGGAAGAAGAACAAACATCGCTTCAAAAAGAACTTGAGAAGCAGCTTTCAGTTGAGGACCCCATGGATACAAAACCGGTTATTCTGGAAATCCGGGGGGCCGCAGGCGGTGAAGAGGCAAATATTTTTGCAGATGATCTTCTTCGGATGTACTCCCGATACGCGGCAAAAAATGCTTGGGAAGTCGAAAAACTCGATAAAAACGTCGTCAAAATCAAAGGGAAAGGCGTCTTCGGACACTTGAAATTCGAGTCGGGAGTCCATCGTGTCCAGCGTGTTCCTGTCACGGAAGCCCAGGGAAGGGTTCATACTTCGACTGCAACCGTTGCGGTTCTTCCTGAGGTTGAAGAAACAGATGTCTATATTGATCCGCGGGACGTCACGTTCGACGCGTTCCGTGCCTCAGGGCATGGTGGTCAAAATGTGAACAAAGTCTCAACCGCTGTTCGTCTTCGACACATCCCGACCGGAATCGTTGTTGAATGTCAAACGCAGCGCTATCAAGCGCAAAATCGTGCACTTGCGATGGAAATGCTCAGATCAAAGTTGTGGGCTATCCAGGAAGAAGAAAAGCAAAAAGAGATTTCGCAAAGGCGAAGACTTCAAGTCGGACGCGGGATGAGAGCCGAAAAGATTAGAACTTATAACTTTCCGCAAAATAGACTCACCGATCACCGCATAGGGAATTCCTGGCATAACCTTGAGGAAATCATGGAAGGCAGCCTTGACCCAATCTTCGAGACACTCAAAGAAGAAGAAAAAAAGGAGAACACACAATGAGATATTTTGTTGCGATCACGTTTCCTGAGGGAATGAGTAAAGAAGTAGATCACCTCAGACGTCGGTTTTACCCGAAGTCTTTGAAGATGCATCCTCCGCACATAACGCTTTTCCCTCCTTTTAGTCCGGTATCAGAGATAACAGATCTTTCTGCTCCGTTACGGCGGGCCTCTCTGGAAGTCTCTCCATTTCCCCTCGAGATGAAAGAAGTTGGCACGTTTGAAGGAAAGAGGCAGCACGTGTTGTATTTGAACGTCCCTGTCACAAAGAATCTTCAAAATCTCTTTGAGCGCATCGTGGCACACCTCGCACCTCTCGCGAAGAAAGTAAACCTTCCGCCCACCTTCAAAGCACATATTACGGTTGGGAATAATCTTTCACTGAAAGCGTTTGAACAAGCTAGAAAAGAACTTCAGTCTTACGAGGGAGTGTATTCGTTCAAGGTTGAAGACATTGTTCTGTTCGAAAAAGAAGACAAATCAGTCGGTTGGAAAGAAAAAATTCGTGTTCCTCTGCAAGGAACCAGACACTAGTCGGTTGGCATTGCCTCTAACTGTATCTTATACGTTTTTGTTCCTTCTCCTTTGCGAAAAACGGTAAGGGTAATCGTGTCTCCCACTTTCTTTCCTTCGACAATCTGGGAAATCGACTGTTCTTCCGTCAGCTTCTTCCCGTCAATCTCTGTCACGACATCACCCTGTTTCAATCCTGCCTTCTCCGCTGGTGAATCTGAAATCACGTCGTGAAGGAACGCTCCTTCGGGAAATTCATAGGCAACCGCCTGCTGAAGGGTCAATTGTTGATACCGTACCCCAAGATACGGTCTTGTCAGCGTTCCTGTTTCCTGAAACTCTTTCATGATTTCCTTGACTGTATTGATAGGGATTGCAAACCCTATATTCTCACTTCCGACACTCGTTGCAACGTTCACTCCGATGACTTCTCCGGCCGAGTTTAAGAGTGGTCCTCCTGAATTCCCAGGATTGATAGCTGCATCGGTTTGAATCACATCATCGAGCCTTTCAGAAGCACCGGTTGACGGATCTTGGGCTTCAATTCCCCGACCGAGTCCTGAAATCACTCCAACTGTAACGGTATTTCGAAGTTCACCTAACGCATTTCCAATTGCGATCGCAAGCTGTCCGACTTTCAGACTCGATGAGTCTCCGAGTTCAACAGTCGGGAGGTCTTTATTCGCGGAAATCTTCAGTATCGCAAGGTCTCGTGAGGGTGACGGATCTTTATATATCTTATCAACTTTGAATTTCTCTCCGTCCTTGGTAAAAACGTAATAGGTCGCATCTTTCCGTGAAACCACGTGTCTGTTCGTAATAATAAGCCCTGACGAATCGACGATGAATCCTGTTCCTATATCTTGTTCTTCCTTTTGTGTATCACTACTTCCGAAGGGATTAAACGGATCAAACGAGAAAGGATCAAATACAGAAACGTTCGTCTCCACACTCACAGTGACGACTGCCGGCCCTGCTTTCTCTACAACGTCAGTCACCGCTGATTCTTCGTTTGTCAGTCTTTGAACGATTTGTAATGAGTTCTGAAGGGAAGTTGGTATGGGAACAACGCGGGAAATCCAAATACCCGTGGCAACACCACCAGCTATCAGAAAAACCGAAAAGACGGATAGTGCAAGAAGTTTTTTCTTCATGAGTAGCCCCCTTATTGCATGGAGATCACGCTTACTTCTCTTCTGGGACGACCTTCACAACAACTGTGGCCATATGACGTCCGAATTTGACCGGGACTTTATACTCTCCGAGTTCCTTAATTGGCACAGTGAGTATAACGTTTGATTCTGAGGGAAACCTGAAGGCTTTGATAATTTCTTTTTTGGTTACTGAACCGAACAATTTTTTCTCTTCGCCTGCTTCTTTTTTTATAGTGACCGACTTCCCGTCATACTTTTTGGCAAGATCCTCAAGTTTTTTCTCTTCCTCTTTCAGCTCCCGTTCTACCTCGTCTTTCCTCTGTTCCAACTTTCTCACATTCTCTTCTGTCGCGGGGATCGCGAGTTTGTACGGAAATAAGTAATTCCTTGCGTATCCTTCTTTGACGTCAACGATTTTATTTTTCAAAATAACTTTCATCGAAGCACCTCCACAGCCTTTTCTAACTGAGGATCTTTATCCTGCTGAAAATCTTCCTCTTTCATCTCAACAACAGTATCAGGTTTCAAACCAACTCCGTCGATTGATTCTTTGTCAGGAAGAAGCCATTTGGCGGTTGTCACATGCAAGGCTGATTCAGACGGTAATTCCTCGACCCTTTGAACTGTTCCTTTCCCGAACGATTGTTCGCCGACAAGTGTCGCCCGTTTGCGCACCTGCAGCGCTCCTGCAACAATCTCGGATGCCGACGCA
>DATEUZ010000091.1:0-3946 GCA_035282885.1 Patescibacteria group bacterium
CCTTCATATGCCGTCTTCTCTATGGGAAACACATCGGGCAGTACAGAAGGAATTCCTTTCGGAGCGTTTTCCGAATTGCTTTGTTTCACATCCATCCCTGTTTCGATAAAAACCGGCTTTCCAGAGTCGGCAAATGAAGAAATCTTTCCCCATGCGTTCTCAAAACGCCGATAATCGTACCCATAGAGTACAAGGGCATCAACATGATCGAGAATACTCAGCTCTACATCATCAATAAATTGGGGAAGCTTCAAGGGGATGAGCTTCTGGGAATTCAAATTAGTACCCCCAAGCTCTTTCACAAACGTTTCGTACCCATCATCTGATGTGATGACCCCTAAAATCGCCGTATTGACAGGATGCAAAATCGGAGAGGTATATTCATCCTTAATTTTGTAAAACGGGAAGTCCTGTCCACCTTTATAGGTAAATTCTACAGAAAATCCATCTTTCTTCTCTTTGGGGATGAAAATATACGGAGAAACCCCCTGTTCTGTTGATCCCGTTCTGTAGACAAAAAGAGGTGTCCCTTCAGGTAAAAGGGTCGCTTCCCAAAGATCTTCTGAACCGAGCTTGTTGAGACGAATTCCCTGACCACGGGTTCCTTGAATCAAGATTTTTTCACCAAACTTCGATGAGGCAGTAAACATCCCAGACTCTCCTGCCTTTGGAAGGAACTCTCGAAATAATGTTACGAATGCCTCATCAGCCTCTCTGGACGTATCCTCCAAGAGTAACATCGTGGTAAAAATGATCTGCCCCGCTCCCACTCTCTGGCGCCGAGCAACAACCTTTCCATTACTCTCAACCAAAGCACCTGAATCTCCTTCTTCGAAGTGATACGTAAATGTTCTCCCAAGTGGTTCATGTGACCCTTCAGAAACAATGACCGTCCCTCCTTGCTGAATATAGTCCATCATCTTCGGGAAAAGGCTAAACCGTTCGAATTGTTCTGCCCTTGTCACAATCACGGAGAACCGATTAAGGTCTGGAAAGAGTTGAATTTTCTCAGGGGCACTTCCATCAAACATAAAAATTGCTTCTTTATATAGTTCAGGATATTCCTTAAGGATTCTATCTATCCCTCCGCCATTATCAACGTGCCATAAAACGATCGGCATAGTACTCGCTTCGAACAGTTTACGCGGATCATCTTGTGATGTTTTCAAATCATAGAGATCGATGATATCAGGAAATTTTAGAACCGTCCTTTCCTGAATAAACTCTTCAGTATCAAGATAAGAAGAAAGCGGAACATAGTTATCACTCTGATGAAGAGCGCTGATATAGCGAATTCCATACCAATCTGTCAGAAAATATCCGTCGTTTCTGGCGATCTCCTCAGGCTTCTTGAAGACCTCTGTTGCTTCGTTCCTATTGAATGTCGTATCAAGCCAAAAGAACCCTCCTTTTCGATGAGTTCCAATCGGTGGGTCAATATATCCCCGCGCGAGAGGGAGATCAAAATAGGCGTTCCACCAAATATTTACTTGCGCATCTGCGTCATAAAGCCGATACTGTCGGTCAGAAGGATCAAGCCAGGAAGGATGGAGTCTGGGCAACAGCTCATCAATCGAAGCTTTCTCCCGAATACCATTCAGAATGCGCGGGTAAGCACTGCTATACTCAATCTCTCCATGGAGCTTTTGTGACTCCTGCCAAAACTTTTCTCGGGAAGAAAAAACAAGGAGGGTTCCCGCGAGTACGATACACAAAACTACCAGTGAGGAGAATGCAGAGAAAAGGACTCTTGTCCTTTTTCCTTCCCCAATTCGTTCTTGAAGGCCCGACAAGAATTCCCGCCATACCGCTCCAATCGCTAATGCGAGGACCACTGGAAAAGCCCAGAAGACTCTGTACCATCCTCCATGAAAAAAATTGATTCCAAAACCAAGCATGGCAATATATCCTGTGATCGCTCCTGCTACAAGCAGGTATGGAAATATTCTGAAGACCTCTTTTTTCTTTCGTCGTATAAGAAATGTGATCACAAGAAGCACCGCAGCTACAATCAATGCAGCAAAAAAAAGATCGTTTGTCTTCTCGAAAAAGAGTCGCAGCTGCTGCCTCTGAAAAACGATCTCTTCCGAAGGAGCAGATGAGGTAGTATCAATCCCATATCCTCCGAAACGTGATTCCGTCTGTGAGCCAAGAAGTCCGAATTTTGTAAAGAATATACGGATGAATCCAATGAGGGCGGAAAGCAGGGACCCGATAAACCATAGAATTGAAGACAGAGGGTTCGTCTCTGATTGGGTAAAGATATTCGCCGCCGCGACCGTCACGCTTAAAGCTACGTACTTTACCCATCTCACGACATTTTTTCGAAACGAGAAAGGAACCTCTACCCAGGAAAGAAGCAACACAGTCGTTGCAATCGTTATATAGGTAAAAAAGATCTGGGGATGGCTTGCAGTACTCATCCCTGCGATCACTGCCGCCAGTGCGATAAATTTTCCCTTCCGCTGAATGAGCCCATAAAGGAGGAAGAACAGAGTCCAGGGGAAAAACAGCTGCGTTCCATAGTACGGAAGACTCCCTCCCCAGACTAATGCTCCATACAGACCGAACGACCATGCTGTTCCGACAGTGAGCAGGACCGAAAGCAGTTTACTTTTTGAGACAAGATACACTACTGCGTATACTCCCAACAAAAACAGGAAGGTCAAAAGAAGCATATAGAGTTGCATAAGCTGTGCCGAGGAGAAAAAAGAGACGAAGCGAGTCACCATCCCCAACGGCGAGAAGAGAAATGTCGGATAATCTGTCTCCAGAGGTGTCCCTCCGTACCAGAAATACTTCCACCCGTTGATACGGAACATCATATGTCTGGCAAGGTAAGAAGCGTATGTAACTGCGTTAAAGAAATCAACTCCCAAGATTGGTCTATGTTGGTAGTACCATTCCGCAATCGGAATCCAGGAGGTAAAAATCACACCTCCCGCAAGAAGATGGAGGAAAAAATCGATTCCTTTTTTCATCAAGATAAAAACGTGCTTACTCTTCATCGAATACTACTCTTCATTCTATAACAAGTTCCTAGAGGACCTCAACAGGAAGGAAAAAATAAGTAGTGTATAATGGGCTCAATGAGCCACCAGCCGTTCTCGTATTCGACAATCTCGAGAAATACAAGCCATGAACAAAATACATAAAAGGAAATAAGAAAGTCCCCATTGCTAAGTGTATGAAACAGATCTCCGTCGTTATTCCAACACACAATAGAAACGCTTCACTCAAACAAACCTTACAAGCGCTCCTTGATCAGTCCTATCCGTTCAAACACATTGAGATTATCGTCTGTGATGACGGCTCAACAGATAAAACTTCCCACCTGATGGCGACACTTGTAAAAAAGTATCCCCATCAGGTTCGTTATCTTCGCCAAACTCAAAAAGGCCCTGCCGCAGCGAGAAATCTCGGTATCTTGAAGGCTCAGGGGGAGATTATCGCTTTCACCGATGATGATTGTCTTCCGGATAAGGACTGGGTTCTGCATATCGTTTCTTCATTTCAAAGACACCCCAATATCATTGGTGTTGAAGGAAAAACAGTACCAGACACAAACACAACAGATTTGATGACGTATACTGTTATCAACGAGACGGGTGGGAACTACTTCACCTGTAATATTGCATACACAAGAAAGGTCCTCCAGAATCTGAAGGGATTTGACGAAACCTTTCGATACTCGCATTGTGAAGATATTGATCTTGCAAGACGCGTCCTTGAAAATGGACAGATTGTATTCATTCCACAAGCGCTTGTCATTCATCCAGCACGCAGAGCCAATTTACTTTCCGGGATAAAAAGACTGAAGTATCTGGCTGACGAATTTCGCTTGTATAAAAAACACGAACCATACTTCTCTCAATTCTTCCCCACTTCATCCTTTTTCCTTGTTTGCCTGTTAATCACATTTGGGAACCATATTTGGTACCGCTTC
>DATEUZ010000092.1:0-22295 GCA_035282885.1 Patescibacteria group bacterium
GATGAGGCGAAAAAAGAACTTGAAGAAATCGTTGAATTTTTAAAAATTCCACAAAAATTCCGAGCGCTTGGAGCACGGACGCCCAAAGGGGTACTTCTCATCGGTCCGGCAGGATGCGGGAAAACGCTTCTTGCACGCGCCGTTGCCGGGGAGGCGCATGTTCCGTTCTTTTCCATTGCAGGGAGCGAATTTATGGAAATGCTCGTTGGTGTCGGAGCGTCAAGGGTTCGAGACCTTTTCTCAACAGCAAAGAAAACTGCGCCTTCCATTATCTTTATTGACGAGATGGACGCTATAGGACGTCAGCGTGGCATGGGGATTGCCGGAGGCCATGATGAGAGAGAACAGACACTCAACCAGATTCTTGTCGAGATGGATGGATTTGAGACGTCCGATAATGTTATCGTGATCGCAGCAACGAACAGGCCGGATATTTTGGATCCTGCGTTAACCCGACCTGGACGGTTTGATAGAACGGTTCTTCTTGACCTTCCCGATATCGAAGGAAGAAAGGGAATCCTGAAAGTTCATATGCGAGGAAAACGATTTTCCGAACATGTTGATCTTGATAAAATTGCCCGAAGAACTGTTGGATTTTCTGGTGCTGATCTTGCGAATATGTTAAACGAGGCGGCGATTTTAGCTGCTCGTCAGGACAAAAAACAGATTGATGCGGATGATTTAGAAGAAGCGGCAACAAAGATAAAGCTCGGACCAGAGAAAAAGAGAATACAGTCAGAACAGGACAAGAAGATGACAGCCTACCACGAGGGGGGACATGCGCTTGTTTCCCACCTTCTTCCTCATATGGACCCGGTTCACAGGATTTCTATTGTGTCACGGGGACTTTCCCTTGGGTTTACCATGATTCCTCCTGCGATTGATCGGTACAATGAAACAAAGACACGTCTTCTGGAACAGATTACAGCACTTCTGGGAGGACGAGCATCGGAAGAAACCGTCTTTCAGGAGTTTTCGGTCGGTGCGGCGAACGATATCGAGAAAGCAACAAATGTTGCCAGGCACATGGTTGTTGAGTACGGGATGTCAGAGCTTGGACCAATCTCGTTAGGATCCAGAGGAGGAATGCAGTTTCTGTCCGATGAGTGGTTGGAGCCGACACGCTACTCACAGGAAATGGCAGCCCGTATCGACACAGAAGTCAAACAGATCCTTGATGCAAGTTACCAACGAGCAAAGGCCTTGATCTCCGAGTATAGAGATGTCTTGGACGCAGTTGCAGAGAGTCTTATAAAAAATGAGACTCTTGATGGAGAACAGTTTGAAGAGTTGGTAGAAAAAGCATCAAAGGGAAAAGTGAAGCCGAAAATTAAAGAAAAACAATTCACGAACGGTGAGACTGCGTAATCGTTGGTATGTCTGAAACCCTCGTCCTGATTGATGGAAATTCCATCGTACATCGTGCATTCCACGCGTTTCCTCCGTTATCTACACAAAACGGGATACTCGTCAATGCGGTATTCGGATTTTCAAGTATGCTACTGAAGATTATCGACGATCTGAAGCCAAGCTATATCGCCGTTGCCTTTGATGCAAAAGGTCCGACATTCCGACATAAAGCATTCCCCTCATATAAGGCGCAACGCAAAAAGGCACCTGAGGAATTATATGCACAGATTCCGCTGGTGAAAAAAGTTACGAATGCCTTTCATATCCCCTTTTTTGAGCTGCAGGGATTTGAGGCGGATGATATTATAGGGACGCTGACTGAACAAGCAGAGAGAAAGGGGTTGAAAACGACCATTGTAACAGGAGATTTAGACGCACTGCAGCTTGTTTCATCGAAGACAAGCGTCTCTGTGGCAACACGCGGAATTACGCAGTCGGTCGTGTATGACGAAGCAAAAGTGTACGAGCGGTTTCAATTGAGTCCTTCACAGATGGTCGATTATAAAGCACTTCGTGGAGACCCGTCCGATAACATACCGGGGGTACTGGGGATTGGCGAGAAAACAGCCGCCCAGTTACTGAAGAAATACCACACACTGGACCAGGTGTTTCAACACACGAATGACTTGCCACCCACGATAAAGGAAAAACTCGAGAATGGAAAAGATCAAGCGTATGTGGCAAAAAATCTTGTTGATATTGTCAGGGACGTTCCTGTCGCACTTGATCTCTCAATAGATTTCTCGTCAGCGTATAAGAAAGAAGAGGCAGAGGATTTGCTTCAGCGCTTTGGTTTTACGAGTCTCATAAAACGTCTTCCGGGAAAAAGGTCGATACAGAAGGAAGGACAATTATCACTCCTTAAGGGGGCATCATGAGGGTTGCACTGGTGCATGATTTTTTAAAAGAGTACGGAGGGGCTGAACGGTTCTTAGAGGTCCTGTCTGATCTTTTTCCTGATGCGCCAATTTTTACCGCGTTTTATCTCCCTCAAAGCATGCATCGCCGATTTGAAACAAGGGATGTCCGTGTTCATGCGATTCAACGACTTCCCCTTTTGTCACTTCTTTCCAAGCAGTACACATTTTTGTATCCGATTGTCTTTGAGTCCTTTAACCTGGACGAATTTGATGTCGTGATTTCCTCATCCGCGAGTTTCGCAAAAGGAGTCATTACAAAGCCGTCGACTTTACATATAAGCTACATTCATACCCCGCCTCGATTCCTGTATCACTACCCATCAGAGGTGAGTAGACGTGAGAAGTGGTATTACAAACCGTTTTTATACCCTTTGGACCATCTTCTGAGGATGTGGGACTTTCTTGCTGCTCAGCGACCTGATGTTCTGGTTGCGAATTCAGCCTTCACACAGGCTCGAATCAAGAAGTTCTATCGACGGGATGCGACTGTGATGTATCCTCCACTCTCACTGCCTGATGTTTCTCACCCGAAACGGTTGTACCCGCGCCCTTATTTCTTGGTTGTCGGGAGAGTCCGTTCATATAAGAATGTTGAACTGGCAGTTGAGGCATGTGTGGTAGAGAAAAAAGATGTTGTCGTGGTCGGAACGGGAGCTATGGATACGCTCAAGAAACGCTACCAACACCATCCGAAAGTAAAGATCGCAGGGTTCGTGGACGATGAGACGCTTGTTTCGTATTATGCCCACTGTGAAGCGCTTATCTTTCCGGTAGAAGAAGATTTTGGACTTGTTCCCATCGAATGTATGTCCCAGGGGAAACCAGTGCTTGCTCTCAAAAAGGGAGGAGCACTTGAGACAGTCAAAGAAAAAGAAACAGGTCTCTTCTTTCAAGAAGCCACAGTAGCAGAAATATCCTCAGCGATTCGGCGTTTTTCCTACACCACCTTTTCTGAAAGTACGATACGGACACACGCTCAGGCGTATTCGAGAAAATCGTTCGAAGAGAAATTCCTTTCTTTTGTTGAAACATCCTGGGAAACATACCAAAAAACACTGGAGAGAACCCATGCCAGAGTTACCTGAGGTAGAAACAGTCGTCAGACAGTTACGAAAAACCGTTGTCGGTTCAAAAGTGGTGAAGATTTGGCATGATGTACCGAAACTTCTCCTGCCGAGCCCTTCTTTTGTTGAGAAACATGTCCAAGGGAAGAGCATTACTGATGTACAAAGGAGGGCGAAACTCGTGGTGTTTTCTCTCTCGGATGGATGTTTTATGATTGTTCATTTAAAACTGACCGGAAGGCTCTTGGTACGGAAGCAGGAAGACGAGAGCGACGACTATGTCCATGTTGTGTTGGAGCTTGACCGTGGGGGAGAGATCAGGTATGCAGATATCAGGAAATTCGGTTGGTTAAAAGTTGTGATTGGGAAAACGGAACTCCAAAAGATTTTCGATGGATACGGGCCGGAAATCATGTCTCCCGATTTTTCATTCGAACAGTTTTATGAACAGACACAGAAGAGCTCTCGGCCAGTAAAGCCACTTCTTATGGATCAAACGTTTCTTGCCGGTATTGGGAATATGTATACGGACGAAAGCCTGTTTCGCGCGGGAGTGTATCCAAAGGACAAGGCGTCACATCTTACGGGGGAACAAGCACGCCGACTTTTTGACAGCCTTCAGGCTGTGTTACAGGAGGCGATTTCATACGGCGGAAGTTCTATTGATGCCTATGTTGATACACAAGGGCAAAAAGGTCGTTTTACGAGTCATTTACGGGTCTATGGAAGACAAGGAAAGCCTTGTGTCGTCTGCAAAACTCACATACGAAAAATGACATACCGTGGCAGAGGGACTCACTATTGTCCGCAGTGCCAGAAGCCTTCATCATGATCGTAAAGAAGCTTTTCCTCCAGGATTTTCGTTCCTACACTCATGAACAAGTTCATTTTGTACCGAGTGTTAATGTCTTTATCGGTGATAACACGCAGGGGAAAACGAATTTACTGGAGGCGCTATTTGTCCTTGCGACTGGGACGTCGTTTCGGGCTGATCTTGATCGGGACATGATTCACTTCCATAAGGAATTCGCCCGCCTCACAGGAGTGATTGAAAGAAAAGAGGGAGATAAAAAGCTTGAGGTGATGATTACCGGCGGAAGCATCCAGGAGACACGAACTCCGTATAAACGGTATCTGGTCAACGGAGTGGGGAAGCGAGCGATTGATTCGATCGGCGTCTTCCAGGCCATTCTTTTCTCGCCCGAAGATCTTGATCTTGTGACATCTTCTCCGTCGGTCCGCAGGAAGCATCTTGACTTCTTCTTGATTCAGGTATCACGAGAATACAGGCGCGCGGTTCGTGAATACACAAAAACCGTCAGCCAGAGGAATAGACTTCTTGAGGCGATCTCGAAAGAAATGGCGAACGAGAGTGAACTTGGTTTTTGGGATGAAGCGCTGCTTGAACACGGGACAGTGATGCAGCAGAAGAGGGAAGCGTTTTTTGCCTTTATGGAGGCAAAAAAGAAAGAATATAGGTTTGTCTATCACAAAAGTATCTTGAATCATGAGTCGCTGAAAAGTTACAGGAAAAAAGAGATTGCATCCCACACAACTCTTCTTGGTCCGCATCGGGATGATTTCTCTTTTTCTCTGAAGGGTCTCGACCTGGCGAAGTATGGGTCTCGAGGTGAACAACGAACAGCGATAGTGCAATTGAAATTAATGGAGCTTGAGTTTATGGAGGGACAGCTTGGTGAGCGACCAGTATTTCTTCTTGATGATATCTTTTCCGAACTTGATCACGCTCATAGAGAGGAACTAATTCCGCTTATTCAGAAACAGCAAACGCTTATCACGGCAACAGACATACATTTAGTTCCTGAAGAACTTCGTGAAGAGGCGACGATGTATCACGTGTCCGGTGGCAGAATTACCCGCATGGGATAGATCTCTCCTTGAGGGACACGTCGCTGTTTGCAGCAAGAAGGGCCAGTTTGTATAATAAAATAGTATGTATACCCCAAAGTTCACAATCTCGTATTCCATCTTAAAAAACGTCGCCACGATTGAAGCATGTAAGGAAGTCATTACCAACGCACCGCTCATCCCTCAATGGGAAGCCAAGTTTCGTCACGAGGCGTTGGTTCGGACTGTCTATCACGGAACACACATCGAGGGCAATAACCTTACCTACACAGAAGCTCAGGCTATTATCGAAGGAAAGAAAGTCGCAGGGAGAGAACGGGATATTCAGGAAATCATTAACTATAGAAATGTCTTAAAGTACATTGAAGAGGCGTATAAAAATCGAGAGAAGCCAATCACAGAAGAGACGGTGAAGGATATACACAAACTGACCGTCGCAAGAATTTTACCTTTTGAGCAGTCTGGGGTCTATCGAAAAGAACAGGTTGTGGTCAAGAACAGTAAAACAGGGGAAGTCTCTTTCCGTCCACCGAATGCGATAGAGGTTTCCCATCTTGTTTCAGATTTTTGCGCATGGGTGAATAGCGCGGAAGCAAAGGAACTATCTCCGGTCTTGAGGTCTGGAATTACTCACTATGAGATTACCAGAATTCATCCTTTTCTTGACGGGAATGGACGGACGGCGAGAGCGATCGCGACGCTTGTGTTGTATAAAGAAGGCTATGACATTCGGAAGTTTTTCTCATTAGAGGAATATTTCGATAAAAATTCGTTCGGATACTATCAGGCGCTACAATCTGTTTCCCACGAGAACAAAGATTTAACACACTGGCTCGAGTATTTTTCAACTGGGCTCGCGCTCGAGCTGACTCGTATGAAAGAACGGGTTCAGCGGCTTTCGGTTGATCTGAAGCTCAAGGAGAAATGGGGAGGACAGATCGCCCTTTCAGAGAGACAGATTAAGCTTTTGGAATTTGTTCAGCGGAACGGGTCTATCACCAATAAAGACTGGAAAGATCTTCTTCCGATGGTGTCCGACGACACGGTCCTTCGTGACTTGAAAGATCTTATGAAAAAGAAGATAATCAAGAAAAAAGGAACCACGAAAAAAGCTGCGTATGAGTTGAGGCAATAAGATGGTCATGGATCAACAAATGATTGTCATCGTTTTTATCCTTCCTGGACTTTTTGCTTTGACGCTTGTAGTTGAGGGGCTTCATAATATTCTGCGAGTATCGAACGTTCGTCTTCCTGAACTTTTGCGTCGAGAATCTGGCTGGGTAAACCTCGCATTGGGAATACTCTTTTTTACAATATCAATCCTGGCGTATATTTATATATCAACAAGATAAACGCATAACGATTTTGTCTAGACGATGTGGGCATGCAGATACAACAACTCTCGTCCTATTTTGAACGGATAGAACGGACTTCCCTTCGAAATGAGATTACCTCTCTTCTTTCGGACCTCTTCTCTCGTGCATCAGCTGATGAGATTGATAAGATTTGTTATTTGACAATGGGAAGGCTTGCGCCGCCTTATGTCGGGATCAACTTCAATATCGCAGATAAAACGATGATGAAAATGATCGCTTTTGCCTATGGGGTGAAGGAAGAGGAAGTGAAACGTGCGTTTTCTCAGAAAGGCGACCTCGGA
Source organism: Patescibacteria group bacterium (assembly GCA_035282885.1). Classification (GTDB taxonomy): domain Bacteria; phylum Patescibacteriota; class Microgenomatia; order DATDVM01; family DATDVM01; genus DATDVM01. The sequence goes on from DATEUZ010000092.1 coordinate 6,921, forward strand.
GAGGTGGCTGAATTCTACGCTCGAAAGAAGCACACAAAGAAAGGTCCGTCTCTTTCTATCAAGGAGGTCTATTCCTCACTTTATGAGTTAGCGACAACTTCAGGGACAGGTTCGCAAGATACGAAGATCAAAAAAATTTCCTCTCTCATGAAGCGGCTTGATCCGCTTTCAGTCAGATTCGTGACACGAATTCCGGTTGGGAAACTCCGTCTTGGATTTTCGGACATGACTATTCTTGATAGTCTTTCGTGGATGGTAAAAAGGGACAAGTCGTTTCGAAAACCTTTGGAACATGCATATAATATTTCATCAGATATCGGAAAAATTGCCTCTGTCTGTAAAAAAAAAGGTGAGAAAGGGATTCGGACGATGGGGATTGAGGTCGGCATTCCTATTCGTACCGCTGCAGCAGAACGACTTCCGTCAGCCGCAGCCATTGTAAAAAAGTTAGGAACGTGTGCAGCAGAGCCAAAGTATGACGGTTTTCGGGTACAGATTCATATCGATTCCCGTAAGAAAATCGAGAGAGGTGGCCTCCCGCTTTTTCCTGGAGAAACGTCTTCAACACGGGTTCGCATCTACTCGAGAAATCTGGAAAATACAACACTGATGTTTCCGGAGATCGTGCGGGCCGCCCAACACCTGCCTGGGAAAAAGATTGTCATAGAGGGCGAGGCGATTGCGTTTAACCCAGAGACAGAGGAGTTTCTTCCATTCCAGGAAACGGCCCAACGGAAGCGCAAATATGGAATAGACCAAAAAGCCAAAGATCTTCCTCTCAAAGTATTTCTTTTTGACCTTTTGTACCTTGACGGAACATCATATATAGATACTCCCTACAGTCAAAGAAGGAAAAAGCTCGAAACACTTATGAATCATTCTGATCAGGACACCCTTCTTTTAGCAACAAAACAGATTTTTCAGGATGCAAAAAGCCTGGAGAGTTTTTTTCAAGTAACGGTTGCGCAAGGGTTAGAAGGGATTATGGTGAAAAAGCTTGATGCGCCGTATCAGGCGGGATCGAGAAATTTCAATTGGGTGAAACTGAAACGGGAGGAAAAAGGAGAATTGGAAGACACGATCGATTGTGTCGTTCTTGGATACTATTATGGAAGAGGGAAAAGAGCGTCGTTTGGAATCGGGGCATTCTTGGCGGGGGTGTACAACAAAGAAAAAGACGTATTTCAGACAATAGCGAAAATTGGGACAGGTTTATCTGATGAAGAATGGAAGAAGATGAAGAATCTCTGCGATGAAAGAAAAGTATCTCAAAAACCTGCAAGAGTTGAAGTGAAAAAAGAACTGACTCCACACGTGTGGGTATATCCTGAACGTGTTGTTGTGATTCGAGCCGATGAAATTACACGGTCACCAGTCCATACGGCTGGCGCGAAGGAAGAAAAAGCTGGACTTGCCCTCAGATTTCCCCGTCTTATGGGATATCGTGAAGATAAATCTCCCGAAGACGCAACAACCCTCTCCGAAATAAAGTCCCTGTATGCGCATCAAACACAGGCAAAGGTACGGGCATGACGGAAGGAATCGGGATGACCCTTCTTCTCCTTCTTGTCATGTCTCTTCTTCTTTCCAAAAGTGCACGGATGGTTACAACGTCGATTCAGCGTCTTGCGGTTCGTCTTCACATTTCCCATTTTTTCGTGTCCGTGCTTTTGCTTTCTGTCGCGACGTCACTTCCAGAGCTTTTTGTCGGAACAGTTTCTGCATTTGAAGAGAAATCCGTCTTTGCGCTCGGGATGCTTCTTGGATCAAATATTGCCGACATTGGTCTTGTTGCAGGAGGGGCGACCATATTGACCCGATCTGTGAAGATATCAAAAACAATCCTTTCTAAAGATGTATTGTACGCGCTCGGGATGTCCTTTATACCTGTATTCCTTTTTCTGGATGGATCACTCTCGCGCCTCGATGGGATTGTCCTTTTTGGCCTGTTCGGGCTGCATATCCTCAAATTAACGCGCGAATACAAACTGACCGAACACAAACTCTTTGATTTCATCGAGAGAGATGGAGCGAAAGCACTTTTTACCTTCCTTGTCGGGATGGTGATCCTTCTTATTTCTGCTGAAGCCGTCGTCAAACTCTCTGTCCTTGCCGGAACACAGCTTAAGATTCCTCTTCTTCTTATTGGATTTTTCGCTGTGGCGATTGGGACATCGCTTCCTGAACTCGGAGTCGAGATAGCCGCGGCATCACGCCGTGACGGTGAAGTCTTTTTCGGTGATGTTCTTGGCAGCCTCGTTACGAATTCGACTCTGATCTTAGGACTTGTTGCGATCATCTCGCCGATTGTGCTTGAGTCGATCGCACCATACCTTCTTGCGATTTTCTTTTTGGCAATTCTCTCTACGTTCTTTTTTCTCTTTGTCAGATCAAAACAAACGCTTTCGCAGGGAGAAGGAGCAGTCCTTCTTCTTTTCTACGTGTTGTTTGCTATAATTGAGTTCGTTCGAACACGTATATAAAATCCATGAAGAACTTCATTGCGGACGTTCATCTCCATTCCAAGTATTCCCGCGCTGTCTCTTCGCATATGACCATACCAACGATGAGTCTTTGGGCGAAAAAAAAAGGAATCCAGCTTCTGGGAACTGGAGATTGGACACACCCTTTTTGGTTTTCGGAGCTACAGAAAGATCTGAAAGAAACGGGAACGGGTTTGTACGAGAGAGACGGCATTTTTTATATTTTAAGCTGCGAAATCAGTCTTATCTATAGTCAAGAAGGGAAAACCCGTCGGATTCATCTTCTTGTCTTTGCCCCCTCCCTCTCCGTCGTGGAGAAAATAAATGCAAAGCTTTCTAAACGGGGCAACCTTCTTTCAGACGGACGTCCCATTCTTGGTCTGACGGCAAAAGAACTTGCGGAACTCGTGTTTTCTATCTCGCCTGACTGTTTCCTGTTGCCCGCCCATATCTGGACGCCATGGTTTTCTCTCTATGGATCAAAATCCGGATTTGACTCTCTAGAAGAATGTTTCGGTGAATATGCAACAAAAATTACTGCCGTTGAAACTGGCTTGTCCTCTAATCCGTCCATGAACTGGAGAATCAAAGAACTTGATACCCGGGGGATTGTGTCTTTTTCAGACGCACATTCTCCAGAAAAGCTAGGGAGAGAAGCCTGTGTCCTTTCTTGTGCGCTCACGTACAAAGATATTCTTTCAGCGTTTTCGACTCCCAATAAAGACACGGGACTTGTCGGGACAATAGAATTTTATCCTGAAGAAGGCAAGTATCATTTTACTGGACACCGAAAATGTGGAGTCAAACATTCACCAGATGAGACGAGACGACTCGGAACAACCTGTCCAGTCTGCGGGGCTCCGCTCACGGTCGGTGTCATGCATCGGGTCGAAGAGCTGGCCTCTCGGGACGAGCATTATGTCGATCAAAAGAGGCCTCCGTACCAGATGACAGTTCCGCTCGTTGAGATCCTGGCGGAAGCGGTGGGTACACAGACTCAATCTCAAAAGGTGAAAGAGCACTACGAAGGTCTCGTCAAACGTTTTGGTAATGAATTTGCGGTTTTGCGGGACGTTTCGATCCAAGATCTTGCGAAGTCCTCCTCAGAAAGGATTGCAGACGGGATCAAACGGGTTCGTGAAGGAAGGATCGTTGTTGATCCTGGATTTGACGGAGAATTTGGAAAGGTGAAGATCTGGGGGGAAGGCGAACGATCTTCCGGTAATGCCCAGATGACTCTTTTTGAAGAGAAGTAAAAGTCGTATATTCTTAAGGCCGAGGAGGGACGATGGACCAGCATGATTTTCAAAAGCAGAGAACACGCAGCTGAAATTTTGAGCGATGCCCTTCGAAGTGAGCTTCCGCTACAGGATGCCACTGTCGTTGCCATTCCTCGTGGCGGTGTGGTCGTCGGTCGAAGGATAGCAGACAGACTTTCCCTTCCTCTTCACCTTCTTCTTACAAAAAAGATAGGAGCTCCCGGAAATCCGGAACTTGCGGTCGGAGCGATGACTGAAGGGGGGATTGTCTATCTTGAGAAGAAACTCATCGATGATCTGGGAGTGTCATCGTCGTATCTTGAAAAAGAAAAAGATAGACTTCTTATGAAGCTTCAGGAAAGAAGAAATGCCTATCGTCTCCCTCCGTTTGATCCAGCAGGAAAGACGTGCATTCTTGTCGATGACGGGGCGGCAACTGGAAGCACGATTTTTGCAGCACTTGCTGAGCTCAAAAAGAGACGAGCGAAAAAAAGTATTGTTGCGCTTCCTGTGGCGCCACCTGAAACTGTTGAAAAGTTACGAAAAGAAGCAGATACGGTGTATGTCCTGACGACACCTTCACACTTCCAGGCGGTTGGGCAGTTCTTCGAGCAGTGGGCTGAAGTCACAGATCAAGAGGTGGTACAATTGATTTCGAAATGAAGCTTATCATCGGCCTTGGGAATCCTGGAAAAACGTATACAGAAACACGCCACAATATAGGCAAAGAAGTCGTAAAAACTTCTTGTCCTTCAGAATTTCACAGAGTGAAGAAACTTGAGGCGGAGATTGTGCGTGTTGAAGACGTCGTCTATGCGTTGCCAGATACACACATGAATGAATCAGGTCGGTCAGTACAAAAATTAAGAGCCTGGTTTACTGTTTCTCCACAAGACATCTGGATTGTGCATGATGATCTTGATTTTCCCTTCGGTATGATTAAAATTCAGCAAGGAGGAGGAGCGGCGGGACATAACGGAGTCTTTTCTGTGATGAACGCGCTGGGAACAGATGAGTTTACCCGTTTCCGAATGGGAATTGGAAAACCATCAAAAGTACTTCCTGAGACATATGTCTTGTCCCGTTTTTCGCGGGATGAAAAGAAACAGATTCCAGAGATCAAAGAGCGGTTCACACGTATGATTGATGAGGCATTGCATCAGGGGGTACCCTCTGCGATGAGCCTTTATAACAGGCGAGTCCATGAAGAGCATTAAAGATATTCTTCTCGCGCGAACACAACAACAAGAAAAGTATATCAGTCGGGAATTTCAGGACTATGGGTATAGGTTGGCAGACTCTCTTCGAGACTTGAGGCATAGGGCGCTGTATATAAAGCTGGCGAAGGAGACACCACGGTTTCTTTTAGAAGAGGCAAGAATGTTTGCGATCGACTATCCACGTGCGCAGCATAAAGGGAAGATTTTTATGTGGAAGCTGACACAGCTGAAAAAAGAGCACAAAAAGAAGCACAGTCACAGATGAGGAGCTCATTTTTTCAAGATGTCTATGCGTGCGTTCGCTTCATCCCTAAAGGGAAAGTCGCCACCTATGGGCAGATCTCAACATTTCTTGGAAATCCTCGCGCGGTTCGTGTCGTGGGTTGGGCATTGCATGGGAACACGTCTCTGTTTGTTCCGTGTCATAGGGTTGTGTCAAAAGATGGGAGAGTGGCGCCTTCCTATGCGTTTTGGGGGAAAGACGTACAAAAGAAACGCTTACTGGAAGAAGGAGTTTCTTTTCTCGATCAAGATCATGTGTATCTTAAGGAATCACAGGTAAGCTCAGAGGTGTTTTTCAGAAAGGCCGTGAAGAGGTGAAGGTATGGTACGACGATGCGAGATGATCTTAACCGGACATGTTCAGGGAGTGGGTTTGCGTGCAGCAACCCAAAGGAGAGCTCATGCCGCAGGTCTCACTGGCTGGGTGATGAATAAAAGAGATGGATCGGTTTTTATCGTTGTTGAAGGAGAGCTTCCATTTATTGTGCAATTATCACGGTGGTTTGAGCAGGGTTTAGGAGAAGGACTTTCGATTCTCGTCCAAAAGAAGTGGGGCGAGCCAAAAGAAGAGTTTCAGGATTTTTCCATCCGTTTTGAGGAGGAGGCGTGAAGGAGAAACAAAAAGACAACATCATTCCTATTCTGATACGGTGGGCATTTCACCCGATTCTTCTCGTCGGTCTCTATTTAGGTACGGTGTTTTCTCTGTCTAGCCTCACACTTCCAGAACGTCTTTTATTGATTCCGTATCTTCTGTTTCTTCTTATTATGCTCGTCCTTTTGCTCATTCTTCAAGCAAGGAAAGGAAAAGATGTTCTCTTAACACAGACAGACGTCAGCCGCCCATTTCTTTTTTTTCTTGAGCTTTGTCTCTTTTTGCTTCTGTGTCTCCTTGTGTACCTGGATCAAGACTCGACAAGAATACAATATGTCTTAGGGTTTTTCATCTTATGTCTTTTCCTCACTGGTCTTGAGTTCTTTCGCGACATGAGTGTCGCCTCGGCATTCTATACTGCATGGATTTTCGCATTCTCAAGATGGGATGAAAGAATTGCTGCGGGACTTCTTCTCGGGCTTTTTGTCCTCGGATACGCAGAGCGTGTCCAGGCCAAAAGACCACTTTTTACCCTCCTTGTGTCCTCCCTCTTGGCTTTTTTTGTCATATTGGGTACGATAGAACTATGAAGCGCACATCCTCCGATCACGTCCTTTTTAAGAAAGTAGGGATGTATCTTATCGTGACTGCGTTTTATTTAACAACGATCGCTTTCGCAAAAGGATCGTTTGGGATGACGCTTTTTTTAGGGGGAGTGATTGGGGTGGTTCTGTTGGAACTTGAGAAACCACTTTCCCGGGTCGTGGAACAGCCACAGGATCGGCCACTCTTTCATAACGTATTTTTCCAGCTTGTTGTCTTGACGATGGCATTTTATACGCTCCTTCTATCAAGAAGTGACTTCAGTTTTGGCCTCATTATGGGGTTACTGCTTCATCTTCTTCTGGACAATATCAATGATTATTTCGATGAAGAAAGGTTTTTGAGGTGGTTTTGGATCACGAGAGACGGAACAAGTCGTTTCACGCAGAGGATTTACTTTACAGTCATGCTTTTTTTGTTTTTGTACTTTTCCGTGATGTTTGTGACGAAGTAATTTGCGAAAAAGGTAGGGTTTTTGGTACAATAGCGCTACCTTTTTTAGGAGGTACTTAAAAAGTGGAACTTCTACGAAAAACAGGTGTTGCAGTGGTAATTGTTGTTATCACGCTGCTTTTCGGATTTTTGACTGTTGCAGCAGCAGGTATGTAAAATACAAAAAGGGGGAAGCTGTGGCAGATACCGATAAAAAGAAGATTCTCGTCGTTGAGGATGATTTTTTTATCCGCGATCTCTACGAAAAACAACTTCAACTGTCTGGTTTCTTGGTTGTCGGCGCGAGTGATGGAGAGCAGGGAGTAGAAAAGACAAAGCAGGAAAAGCCTGATCTGGTTCTTCTTGATATCATGCTTCCGAAGATGAACGGACTCGATGTCCTCAAAAATATCAAAAGCAACCCGGAAATCAAAGAAACACGCATCATTTTACTCACTAATCTCGGTCAAGAATCAGTGATTAAAGAAGGATTTGCCCTTGGTGCAGAAGGCTATCTGGTCAAATCCGCGTATACTCCATCTCAGGTCGTTGAAGAGGTGAAAAATCTTCTCGGCCAGAAATAAAGCATCTTGCAGAAGAACATGCATCTTGACAATCCAAAGGAACTTCACGCCTGATGATTATTGATGAGAAAAGCGCTGTCTGGGCATTTCTAGAAGCTGAGCAGCGAGATTTATTTTGTGACGCCTCGTATCTTGTGTCCCTGATGCGGCGTGACGAGCGCGTGCTGACAGACTACTCGTTTCTGGTATTCCCTGTCGCGAAAGCATACGAGGGTTTCTTAAAAAAACTGTTTTTTCAAAGTGGATTCATGACAGAAGAAGAATACCGAGGAGACAGGTTTCGTGTCGGCCGTGCACTGAACCCGGAACTGGAGAGTCACTTACGACGCGAGTCAGTGTATGATAAATTAGTCGAGTTCTGTGGCCAAGATCACTCTGTCCCTTTGAAACTGTGGGAAGCATGGAAGCGGGGAAGGAACAGGTTGTTTCACTACTTCTCTGATCATCTCCATTGTATTACCCGAGAAGAAGCAGAAGAGATTATTCACGAGATTTCTACCGCTATGGAGCTTGCATTACGGTGTTTCGTGAAGAAAGAGCACGTTTTTTCTAAAGACGCATCTCTTGACACGAGTGATACTCTACAGTAGTATAGTACCCTATGAAAACACAAGATCCTGTCATTATTCAACTCAAGAAGAGTCTTGGGCAAATCCAAGGAATTCAACGAATGTACGAAAAGGGTCGAGAGTGTTCTGAAATCGTCCAACAGCTTATCGCCGTACGATCGGGGATTTCAAGGGTCGCCAGGATGATTCTTTCCCAAGAGTCTGTCCGTTGTTTACGAGGCAAGGGACAGGAAGAAAAACTCGCAAAAACCATAGAGACGCTTTTGAAAATCTAAGAGTGAGGGAGGTATATATGGCACATGTGACGTTGACCGATACCAATTTTCAAGAAGAGGTGGGGAAATCCGACAAACCGGTATTAGTTGATTTTTGGGCTCCATGGTGTGGCCCGTGTCAGATGATGGAACCAGTTATTCAGGACATCGCAACCCAGTATACGGATAAGCTGAAAGTAGGGAAACTCAATGTTGATGAGAACCAAAAGACAGCCTCATCGTATGGAATTATGAGTATTCCCACACTCGTCTTCTTTCGGAGCGGAGAGAAGAAAGAGCAGCTCATTGGGTTTCGTGATAAAGAGGCTCTCCAGCTTGCTATAGATGCATTCCTCAAATCGTAAAGAGACTATGAGAAGGTTGAAAGGGGAGGTTTCATGGCAGATAATCCGTATTCCTCGGCAATGAAGCAGCTTGAGAAAGCAGCAAAGGTGTCTCATCTTCCAAAAGACGTGCTGACTCTTCTTCGCCATCCGGAACGAATCGTCTGGGTTTCTATCCCAGTCCGTATGGATGACGGAAACCTTCAGATCTTTGAGGGATACAGAGTCCAATACAACAACGCCCGAGGTCCTTATAAAGGAGGAATACGTTTTCATCCTCGTGTTGACCTTGATGAGGTAAAGGCGCTTGCGTTTTGGATGGCAGTCAAATGCGCTGTTGTTGATATCCCGTATGGAGGAGGAAAGGGAGGGATTGCTTTTGATCCTAAAACGCTTTCCGCAGGAGAGCTGGAACGCTTAACCCGAGGGTACATAGAGAAGATTGCACCATTTATTGGTCCCATGCAAGATGTTCTGGCACCTGACGTCAATACGTCTCCGACAACAATGGGATGGATTGTCGATGAATATAGCCGTTTACAGGGGAAGTGGTCTCCTGCGGTGGTGACGGCAAAACCTCTTGCACTCGGTGGGTCTAAGGGTAGGGAGAATTCAACGGGTATCGGTGGCGCTTTTGTGCTCGAGCGGGCAATCCAAAAAAGAAACATGGATATTACAAAGGTGCGTGTAGCGATTCAAGGATTCGGGAATGTAGGATACTACGCCGCGTTGGCGCTTCATAAGAAAGGTGCAAAGATTGTAGCAATTTCTGACTCAAAAGGAGGAGTTTATTCTCCAGCAGGAATAGATCCTGAAGCGCTTCTTTCATGCAAAAACGGAAAAGGGACGATAGAGGCGTGTGCGACCCTTTTCAAACAGGCGAAACGGGTTACAAACGAAGAGTTACTTCATCTTGATGTTGACGTTCTTATTCCCGCTGCTCTGGAAAACCAGCTCACAAAAAAAACGTCACCTGGCGTCAAGGCGAAGATCGTTCTTGAGCTTGCAAACGGCCCAACAACACCAGGGGCAGACGAAGTGTTTGCAAAAAAGAAGATCTTGGTCATCCCAGATGTATTGTCGAATGCGGGTGGAGTAACGGTTTCGTATTTCGAATGGGTACAGAACCTTTCGGGTCAGTACTGGGATGAGGAAGAGGTGATGCGTCACCTGGAAAAGAAGATGAGCCAGGCGTTCGATTCCGTATGGGATGTAGCAAAGAAGAATCACGTTTCCCTACGAGTCGCAGCATTTCTTCTTGCGACACAAAGGATCGCAGACGCTATTCATGCCCGCGGACAGGTCTCGTAAGGTGATAAAGGCGATATCACTTAAAGTTGCAGCTCAAAAAGTGAGATCCCTCAAAAAAGAGCAGAAAGTCGTTGTTTTGGTGACAGGGTGTTTTGACATATTTCACCCAGGTCATATACTGTTTCTTACCGAAGCCAAAAAGAAAGGAGACTTTCTTCTGGTTGCACTTGAGTCTGATCAGTGGATTCGTCAGAAAAAAGGGAAAGGAAGGCCGATTTTTTCCATGAAACAAAGAATTGAACTTCTTTCCGCACTTTCTATGGTTGACGGTATACTCTCACTCAAAAACCAAGCAGACGCGCATTTATTACAAGAAGTTGCTCCTTCTGTTCTTGCGGTGTCAGACAAAGACCCATACTACTCACAAAAAAAACAAGCTACATCCCGATTGGGGATAGAGATTGCGATTGTCTGTCCCTACGATGCTCGCCTGTCAACCTCTTCTCTTATCCAAAGCTGTAAGCGCATCACTCCATAGCTTCTTTCTTCCTGTTTTTCCAAATATTTCGTACCAAGGAGCGTCCTATGAAAAGAAAACGTATTCTATTGTCTACACGCATGAAAGAAACTATACCGTCTGATCTGTTTCAACCGGAGGGAAGTTCAAAGGTCGCGCTTTTTGTGTTTGCGCATCCCGACGATGAATCATTTACGAGCGCTGGCCTTATTGTCAGATTACGCAAAGATGGATGGAAAATTGTGGTTATTTGCGCAACCCGAGGCGAGGAAGGGCAGACAGGAGATCTGCCGGAAAGGAGCCGGAAGACACTTGGAGTCATCCGCGAGCGGGAACTTCGACGGGCGGCAGCTATTCTCGGGATAGATCATTGTATCTTTTTTCCATACAAAGACAAGTCTTTACATGAAGTTGATCAAAAAAAGTTAACACAAAGTGTCTTACAGGTGATGCAGGAGGAGAGTCCTTCACTTATTGTGACGTTTGACGAGTATGGTCTGTACGGGCATACGGATCATCAGGTTATCCATCGTGTAACAACAGATGCCTTTCGTCTCTACTCTCAAGAAAGGGAAAATCTATCGCTTTTGTATGTGACGATTCCAGACGTTATTGCCCGTAAAATGGGTGGGACATTTCGAGGGCATGATCTTCATACTATGTATATAGTGAATATTTCTTCCTATTGGAGTAAGAAGTATAGGGCACTATGCTGCCACAGAACACAAAGAAAGGATCTCGAAAGGTATATGGGGTATAATATACAAGAATTGCTCCTGTATGAATTTTACCGGCCTGCAAAGAAATGAAAGGAGAGATTTGTGGAAGAACGCAGATCTGAGACTCAGAAAATTCACTGGGTGTTTGTGATTCTCATGCTCCTTGCGGTCGCATTCGGAGTAACCTCTGTTTTTTTATGGAAGAAGGTTCAACGGCTTGAAAATGTTGCGGGGGTCCAAGAGGTTACAGACCAGAAACAGGCCTCCCTCGGTGGAGATCCTTTTTCTGAAGAAAACCTTCTCTTCTATGCCTCGCAGCTTGGTCTTGACCAAGATGCCTTTTCTTCCTGTCTTTCGGATGATTCAATAGATCAGGTTCTTCAAAATGACAAAAACGACGGTATCGCGGCGGGGGTTAAGGGGACTCCGACATTCTTTGTGAACGGTAGACCTATGTACGGGGCTGAAAGATGGGCTACTATGAGCGACATCATAGAACAGGAACTTGGGAATAAGGAGATTCCAAGTACCGTGAAGCGAGTGAATCTCTCTTCAGAAGGTGTACGTATTGGAAATCCTCAGGCAAAAGTAGTTGTTATAGAGTTCTCTGATTTTGGTTGCATGTACTGTGCGGAAAGTTATGGCATTGATACGAGTTCTAAAACAGATGCAGACAAAGACCGTGTTATTTTTCAACTTCGACAGCTTGCAGAGGAGGGGAAGATCCTTTTTGTCTATCGTCATTTCGCAACCCTCGCACCACATGCAGCAAAAGCATCGGTCTGTGCAGCAAAACAGGACAAATTCTGGCCCTATCACGATTTGTTGTTTGAGGTGAAGTGGCAAAAGATATGAACGAAATAAAACCACCGGCATCAAGGCACGTATGGTGGCACGTCATTGTCGTATTTTTTCATAGAGTCTTAAAAGACACGCCCCAGATAGGTGTGTCTATCGCAGTTTTCCTGGTCGGGCTCCTCTTCTTTACCCAAATGGAGGGTTCTCTTCGTCTTATTGTTGGTGTCCCGGCTATGGTTGCCGGTGTTGCTTCAGCATTCTTACACCTATACGAAATTTGGGAGAGCCTCCTGGATAAAGAGTATTCCCAAAGCCACTGCGTCCTTTGTCAGAAAGAGAAGTAAGATCTACCAAAGACCCCCTAAAGCAATTTTAGTAACGACACCTTTCGATATATAAAGATATATATAGTCTAGGCTTTATGACGTTTACTATAAGGCCACAGAAGTTTTCCACAATTTTGTCACAATTAGAATAGAGTATTATCCTACGGGACATTGATGTTAATGAACAATAAGGGAAAAAGATAAAAAACGGAATGTGAGACCATATATTTAAGAACAGAGTACCCTAATCTATATCAAAATATAAATAAGAACATGAAAAGTACGCAACCTCATGCCTGACAGTAGTTTCTTATCGGAGACAATGCGATTTTACAGCCTCAGTAGGAAGAATTCGTGACACCCCTCCTTGACAAACGTTTTTTCTCGTTGCTACGATGAAGAGAGGCGAGGGGTGATAGGAAAAAGGGCGAACTCCTAGATGGAATATAACACCATACGTATCAATACTGCCTACTATTTTTGTCCACGCGTTTACGTGTCTGTGTAATATTTCGTCAGAAGGGGCCCTCCTTAAGGCAACGAAGCATATGAAGGGGGACCGGTGAGAACAGAGTTTTACATATCTCGCAAGAAGACGGTTCAAGAGCGAGTCTCTCTTTTTTTACGTTTCCACGCAAATAAAAGAAAACGGAAAATATTCGGGGCACTCTTCCGGAGAGCGACAATCCACCTCTTAGCATTTCTTGTGACTGCGACTGTTGTCCTCGGGAAACAAGCCGCGAGGCTTTGGGAACAACTGCTGGCACGGATCCTTCACGAGGATAAAGAAAGAAGCTGGGTCTTTGTGTACAGAATATCTTTGTCTGAAGAAGAGAAGGGGTATTCGCTAGTCCGGAAAGAACGACTTCTTTCATTCCTTGCCCAAAAATTGTTCCAGTTCTCCCAGACAGTCAAGCGCCAATCTTTGTTTCGAACCCTTTCTTCAAAGGCACGCTAACGTTTCTTTTGAAAAAGAAGCCCAATTCAGGTAGAATACAGGTGAGGGTTGCAGATGCAGTCGTGGCCGGAGTTTATCGAGGCACTGACGAAGCTCTTCGGAGGTCCAGTTCTTGGAATACGGTATTTGACTGAAGAACGAGAAAAAAAGAAGGATCCTGAAGCGCCTCCCAGGGAATTTGCATATTTTTTAAAGCAAGTTACGTCCTATACCTTTCTTCTTATTTTGGCTGCACTGAACCTTTTTCTCATTTATCCGTTGTTTTTGAAAAAAGCTTCCACGTATCTTATCGCGACTCCTTTTTTACCTGTGACGTCAAAGCTCCTCGCTGATGTTACTGGAATAGAACTTCCTTTGGCGTATGAGGTTCTCGTGGGCGCGTTCTATATTTTGGGTATCTTAAGTTTTTACGGGTTTGTCAGAATCTTAACCGGAAGAGAACTCACAGCGGTGATTGCAGCAACGTGTTACTCTCTTTTTTCTCCGGCAACGTATTTCTTCTCAGGGCTTCCTGAGGCGTTACCAGAATATGGTAGCCTCCCGATGCGTCTGAAAGCGCTTATCGTGTTTTCCGAAGGGCCACACGTTGCGTCACTTGCCGTGATTCCGATATGCGCGACGTTGTTTCTTGCATTTTTGAAATTTGGAACGTTTCGCCTTCTTTTTTTGACGACACTATCAGTTGTAATTTTGGGGATGATCTCCAGGTTTGGGATCTTTGCTTTTTTGTACATCGCTTTTGTGATCTGGCTTTCAGAGGTATTCTTGGGAGAAGCGAGGAAAAAAACTGCACGGGCGGCTATGACGCTTTTTCTGGCGTTGGGTCTAAGCAGTTTTTGGTATGACCTGAGTTTGCCGTGGAACCTTTTGTCTTTTGCAGCGCGGGAAGGAGTCACGCGAAATCTTGTCGATCTTATCCCAATAGGATTTGTGACTGTGCCAATATTGGGAACTGTTTTTTTTCTTCTTTTTGAACACAGACCTCAGTTGCAGCATCTTTTTATCGTGAGTGCTCTTGTGTTAGGGTTTTTCTTCCTCATTTCTACTTGGATTGTGCTGAACGAGGTGTTCGCTCCGCAACCGTGGAGATTTCTGATAGAATTTGACTTTGCTTTTTCCCTCCTTGTGGGATTTGCTCTTTCGGGAGTGTTTGAGATTTTTTGGAGGATGGAAGAGCAGCTTATTGGTGAGAAAAGACTCCCAGCATTTATTCAGGGGATATTCCCAATGATTTTTCTTGGCCTTATAGTTCTCGGGACAGGAGCATTTATCGTAAGTGAAGGTCATCGATTTCAAGATATTTCATCGTACGGCATCGGGGGTATCGAGTCATTCCTCGAGGAGGAGGCCCCGATTCTCTCGGCAACGTATTTTCAAAGAGATGTCTTGCGATGGGTGTATGGATCGGAACTTGAGTCTCTTCTTCCATTTTCATTTCCCTCAGGATACAATGTTTTGGGAATCGTTCTCGGGGTTTCGTCACTCGTCTGGTTGGTCGAGGCCAAGGTAAAACTTCGACGAAAACTTTTCAAAACACCAACAGGAGTCATTGAGTCACAGGTATGAAAATATCCCTACGTAGCCTTTTTTTTCTTTTTCTGGGGGTTATAGGTGCTGGGTCACTTGTGTTCTTGAATTTCTCTTTGATGGGAAATTGGTTAGCAGGGACAGGTCCGTCTGACCAGGGGTCGATTGAAGTTTCGTATATTTCTATGGCACGATTTCTGGTTGACTACTTTCCGCATCTCTCCTGGGCTCCCTTTTGGTATTTCGGATTTCCGTTTCATCTTTTTTATACCCCAGTCCTTCCAGTTCTTACAGCCTTGACGCACCAGGTGTTTCAGATGGATTACTGGCAGGCGTATCGTCTCTTGACCGGGATAGGGTATCTTGGTGTCCCGGTATCGGTTTTTTTCTTTACTTGGTATCTGTTGAAAAAAGGGATTGCAGGATTTTTTGCAGGTCTCGTTGCTGGTATTGGGTACTCTTTGTTTCCGACCATTTTCTATTTCACACTCTCGACGAAAGAAGTTCTTAACGATAGGATGACAGACTTCTTAGAACCGAGGCGTTTTATTTTGTTACAGCGATACGGAGAGGGACCGCATACGCTGGCGCTTGTATTTTTGCCACTGGGCGCGCTTTTTTTCCTCAAAACTCTTCGGGACGGATCTCGCCTTT
>DATEUZ010000093.1:0-4722 GCA_035282885.1 Patescibacteria group bacterium
TAAAATAAGGGATTTGTTCGGCATTTATCTTCTGCACTTCCTCAAGAAATCTGAAATCATATCTATACTTTTTTGCTATTGAAATCAGTGCCAGCACATCTTTCGGAAAACAGCTTCCGCCGTATCCGACTCCGGGATACAAAAACGACCGACCGATTCTTCGATCAATCCCCAGTCCGTCAAGAACGGGTTTGACGTCCGTTCCCACTCGATCACACAGAAGTGCAATCGCATTCGCGAACGAAATCTTTGACGCCAGAAACGCGTTAGAAGCGTATTTTACCATCATCGCCCCTTTCGGGTCTAAAATAACTCGTTCCCCTTTAATTGGTTGGTGCAATCGGAGAAGCATCTCTTTTGATTTTTCGTTCGAAACGCCGAAAACAACCCTGTCTGGGGAAAGATAATCAGAAACGGCAGAACCTTCGCGCAAAAACTCCGGACAGGCAGCGACAAAAAATGAACGCTTTGTTCTTTCACGAATAAGCTTAGTGAGTGCGTCTGTTGTGGAAGGAGGTGCGGTACTTTTGAGAACGACAACTGCTCCATCAAGCAGATACCTCGCCATTTTTTTTGCTGCATCGAAAATGTACGATACATCTGCATCGCCGTTTTCTTTCGGGGGTGTTCCGACGCAAATAAAGACAATATCGCTTTGAGAAACTGCATCTTTATATGAGGTGGTAAAACGAAGACGTTTTTCTCTCAGATTTCTTTTGACAAGCTCTGTAAGGCCTGGCTCATAAAAAGGGATTTCTCCCTTTTGAAGTCTCTCGATTCTTTTTTCATCAACATCGAGACCGAAAACAACGTTTCCAAAGTCCGAAAAGACCGCGGCAGAAACAAGTCCGACGTACCCAACGCCCACAATGGTGACGATCATAAAAGCTCCTCACGTTGTTTCCTCATCGCTGTTAATGCTTCAGTAAGCGTGTGCATACAGCCACCCGAATCCCTTTGAAGTTTACCGTTACTGATTTTGAGATATTGAGGCCAAGGTGCCCATCCGATTTTCTGAACGTAGTCAATGTATCTTCCCCTCGTTACTTTGTCTTCCTGAAAGCCGTATACCTTCGCAACAAGTTTAGCAACTTCATGTGGTGAGACAAAGGAGGAACCTACGACATGGTATACGCCTCTTTTTTTCTTCTCCAGCAAAAACTTCATAGCCTGTGCAATGTCGTCAATAAATGTCGGCGTAATCACTTGGTCAGCAAACATCGGATACATGGTATCTGACTCAAATCTTTCAAGAATGACTTTGATAAAATCTTTTTTTATATCAAATTTTGTGCGGAACGGAAAAGCAATCCTGGCGATCACTGCTTCCTTCATTTTTGACCTGACTTCTTCTTCCGCAAGGTATTTGGTCCTTCCGTACCAGTTCTGAGGGTTCGGACTGTCTTCCTCAGTATAGATTTTCTCAGAATCGTTTCCTTCAAAAACATAATCTGTAGAGATTGCAATAAGTCGTAAGTTACACTTCATCGCTGCTGCTACCACATTTCTTGTTCCCAAGACATTGACTTTGTAACAACTCCCTTCTTTGTCTCCCTTTTGCTGCTCGGCGCCCTTTACGTCGGTAAATGCGGCTAAATGAAGAAGGTATGTTGCTTTCTCTTTTTCAGCACGTCGAATGAGATTATCTTTCTCTAAGATGTTTACTCCTGAATCCAGGCTGAAGTCAACAAAATCGTACGAATTTTGAAGAAGTTCGCGGATACGACTTCCGACTAATCCCGAAAGACCTGTTCCGATTATTTTTTCTTTCACTGCACTTATCCTTTCTGGATCTGCCAGAATTCTTTTCCGATGATATCCCAAGGAAGCCTGCGTTCATCAGGATCTTGGATGTTAAACTGCTGATCGACGAAATAGAGAAGTACCGTATTCTCTTTCCAAACGTTTGCAACTCCGTGAGCAACTCCCATAGGAATAAAAAGCAATCGTGACTTTCCTCCTCCAAGAACCAGCCTCATTGATACCCCTTTGGTCTTTGACGATTTCCGTACGTCAAAGAGTCCGACAAGAGCTCGACAGTGCGGTGGGACGTACCAGGCTTCATTCTGACGAAAATGAAGATGAAACGCCTTCACAACACCCGGAACAATAACAGAATAATTCATCTGCCGTACTTTGAGTCCCTCGACAAACTGGTGTTCGCCTTTATCATTTAGCCGTGCGATCTCCGTAAAGTCTCCGCCGTCTTCGACGAACGTGTTCACATCAACAATCTTCACTCCTTCAATCACCGGTTTCTTTTCGTACGATTGAACCGTCACCTTCTCTGCATATGCATTCACGAGATCTTTCTTTGTAAGAATCATGACATCCTCCTTTTTCCGTACTGCATTTTATAGTAGGTCTTATATGCTCCTGACTTTACCCGCTTCCACCACTTCGTATGTGTGTTATACCACGAAACGGTTTTTTCTAACCACTCGCGAAATTCATACTGCGGTTTCCATCGAAGATCTTCACGTATTTTTGTCCAATCAATCGCGTACTTCACGTCATGACCCGGCCTGTCTTTGACATACTCTATCATCTCTTCGCTCTTTCCTAACAACCGAAGAATTTCTCTCGCCACATCGATATTACGTACCTCTTCTTTTTGTTGTCCGCCTACTAAGTACGTTTCACCTACCTTCCCCTCAAGAAGCACGCGTTCAATCGCGCGGCAATGGTCATCAACATAGAGCCAGTCACGAACCTGTTTTCCGTTTCCATAGACAGGAATTTTCTTTCCCTCAAGAAGATTTGTAATCGCAAGAGGAATGAACTTTTCCGGGAATTGATACGGCCCAAAATTATTCGAACAGTTTGTAATCGTTATAGGAAGTCCATAGGTCACATGGTAGGCTCTGACAATATGGTCTGAACCTGCTTTTGAGGCTGCGTACGGGCTTCTCGGTTGATAGAGGGTATCTTCATGAAACTTTTGTGTTGAAGAAAGGGGAAGTGTCCCGAATACCTCATCAGTGGATACATGATGAAACCTCTTCACCTTCGCTTTGAGTGCAGCATCCAAAAGAACGTGGGTTCCTAGAACGTTTGTCTTCAGAAAAACAGCCGGCCCTAAAATGGAACGGTCTACGTGGCTTTCCGCAGCAAAATGAACGATAACGTCTGTACCCTTCATAACTTCATGAACAATCTTCGCGTCTAAAATATCGCCTTTCACAAAACGATAGGAAGGAAGTGTTTCTATCTCGGTGAGATTCTCCAGGTTTCCCGCATAGGTAAGTACGTCCAAATTCACAATCTTGTCTTTGGGATGGTATTTTACCCAGTATCTGATAAAATTGGAACCAATAAAACCGGCTCCGCCTGTCACTAAGAGTTTCATTTTTTCCTCCTAAGATTGGGCAGATGTATCATTTTTTTCCGTATTCATCTTACACCAGGTGTACTTTTGCATTATCACCGACCATAAAACTATACGTTTTGGGGTGGCGGTGGTTTTGTACGATCGTCACATCCTGACCAATAAGGCTGTTGTCAATGCGTCGTTCAACGTCCCTGATCGTCACATTCCCCAACACAACACTATGCTCGATTTCGCTATTGTGAATGACACACCCGTTATAGAGGGAAGTAAATGGACCAATGTAACTGTCTCTTACTTCCACATTCTCTCCTATCACCACTGGTCCACGGAGTTCACTATTTACTATTTTTGTTCCTTTCCCTATTCTGACTATCCCTGCAAGTTTTGAGATCTTATCTACTGACCCTTTAATTTCTCCATCGGTCTGGCGTTCTAAAACGAGCCTGTTAGCTGCAAGGAGGTCTTCCATTTTCCCGGTATCTTTCCACCAGCCAGTGACATTATGCGCCCGTACTTTGTATCCGTGATCAAGTAAATACTGAAACACGTCGGGTATTTCGAATTCACCTCGAGCCGAAATTTTTATCGCATCTTTTCCCCTAAACGCTTCAAAACAGTGATGATCCAATAAATAGACACCGGTAATTGCAAACGGCGTTTCCGGATGTTTTGGTTTTTCAACAGTTCGAATCACCTCTCCTTTTTTGTTTAATACTGCAACGCCGAAACGTTCGGGATCGGGTACTTTTGCGAGGAGGAGTTGACAATTTGGCTTTGTTTTTTTGAACTCGGAGACAAATCCGTCGATTCCACCTGCCAAGACATTATCCCCCAGGTAAAACACAAACGGGTCTTTCCCTAAAAATCGTTCTGCAATCATAAGACAGTGCCCAAGACCTCGGGGTTCATCTTGGTCAATATAGGTAATATGCACTCCGAATTTTTTCCCATTCCCCAAAAGTTCTTCAATCACAGGGCGGGTCTCGTTAACAATCATACCGATATCAGTGATTCCCGCACCTCTCACTGCTTCAAGTGAGTAGAAGATCATCGGCTTATTCGCAACCGGAATAAGGTGTTTGTTACTTGTAAAGGTCAACGGACGGAGCCTGGTTCCGTGTCCACCCGCGGTAATAAGCGCTTTCATAGAATCCTCCTTCAGGAATATAAAAGTAACGCAAGCATCACTATGGTAAGTACAGCAAAACAGAAGTACTCAAGAATTACTTTCGGATACAGATCTCCTCTTCTATAATGATGGAGAAGTCCCCATAAACAATAGGACAATGCCCCAAGAACAACAACCCGGAACTGGAGTGTGCGATGAGGTGAGGTGAGAACAAATGCCAAAAGAAACCCTGCCAAAAGAAGCACAAATAACAGATACTCAA
>DATEUZ010000094.1:0-2319 GCA_035282885.1 Patescibacteria group bacterium
TTCGGGCATTGTATACGAATAGGGATCGCTGAGAGGAATACCTTCCTTTCGAATGAGGGCTCCTGTCCGTATCCTCCAACCAAAATCAGGATCCAACAGAATGATTCCTTTGGCAACAAAGGTACACAAAAAAAGAAGGAATAAAATTAGGATAAAAACGTGCGTACGACGAATCTTCATTCCGTTATTTTTCACCAGCATATTTTTCATTCCATACATTAAAGAGTTGGTGCAATTGTATAATATTGGAAGAGTTCTTTTGCGATAGAAAAGAAAAGCGGTGCTGCTGTTTCTGAACCCCAGGGAGAAGAACTCGGTTCAGTTAAAACAACCAGCATCGAAAATTTCGGATGATCAGCCGGGGCAAAACCGACGAAAGAGGCAATCGTTTTGTCATCCTGATAGGTCCCGCCTAACGGTATTTGTGCAGTACCGGTTTTCCCTGCTATTCTGTATCCTTTTGGTTTCGCAAATCGTGCTTCTCCGTTATCTACTGCATTGATCATCATTTCAGTTAAGATCTTTGCCGTCTCCGGTTTCACGACCTGACGAACCACTTTTGATTCGATCGTCACTTCGTCACTCTTTGATATAATTTTCTTCACGAGATACGGCTTCATCAGCTTGCCATCATTCCCAATCGCCGAGACAGCACGAATCATTTGAATAGGAGTAACCGCAACACCCTGACCGAATGATGTCGTCGCAAGGTCGATTTCTTTCCACTCTTCCCATGATCGTAAGGTTGGTGTCGTTTCTTCTTCCAGATCAATACCAGTCTTTTCACCGATACCGAAGTTTTTAAGATATGAATGAAGCTTCTTCTCACCGATTTTTTGTCCGACAAAAACCATTCCGACATTGTCAGAATGCTGCAACACTTCTGTCATCGTTGAATTGGGAAAGTATTTATTGTTCCAAGTCCTGATCTGGTATCCACTCACTTGAACCGGTCCTGTACAAATATCGCACCGAGTCTCAGGTTCAACTTTCTTTTCATTCAAAGCGGCTGCCATAATAAGGACTTTGAAGGTAGAACCCGGCTCGTAGGAGTTTGCCACGATTGGGTTCTTATAGAGATCTTTCGGGTACTCGTCCCAACGATTCGGTTCATACGACGGAACGCTTGCCATTGCAAGAATTGCTCCAGTCGTAGGGTTCATGACGATAACTGAACCTGCTTTGGCTCTGTATTTTTCGATTCCTTCGCGAAGCTTTTTCTCAACGAGAAACTGCACTGTCCTATCAAGCGTGAGAAGAAGACTGCTCCCGTCTTGTGCCTCTTCAGGTCGGTACTCCCCTACAAGGATCGGCCGTCCTAAAGCATCTTTTTCTTGTCTCACTTTGCCGGGGATTCCTTTGATATAGCCGTCATAATATCCCTCAAGACCAAAGTACCCTGTATCTTTCCCATTGATGTCACTTCCGACAAAGCCAAAAAGGTGTGCTGCCATTGATCCTTCAGGGTAGAACCTTCTGTCATCACGTTCAAATCCTATTCCCGAAATATCCATGGTCTCAATTTGCTTTTTCACCTCGTCTTCAACCTTTCGTTTCAGGGGAACCCAGACTAAATCGGCTGAAAGACGGGAAGATAGCGTCGCCTCAGTAACCGCCAAAAGCGAGCTGAGCTTCTCAAAAGGAAGAGAGATCTTATCGACATCTGGAAGCATCGCGTACACAAGATACGCAGGCTGATTTGAGACAAACGGAAATCCGTCGGATGCGAGGAACTCTCCTCTTAAAGCAGGAATTTCTGTCGTGAGAAAATGTTGCTGTTCGGCCGCAACAATCAGTTTTTCAGAAACAACGACTTGCCAATAGAACAACCGGAGAATAATCAAAGAGAGAAAAAGAAGTATAGTCGCAGTGACAAACCGTACTCTCCACATTATTCCTCATGTCCCATCGCAAGAGGTGTCGATACAGGGACATAGTAAAACCCGGTTGGGTGCACAAATCCCAACTCAGCCGACTCAGTTGAGATTCGCTGCAGTGACATGAGTTCACTCTTTTGTTTCTTCAACGTTTCATTGGTGAGTTGCAGTTTTTCATACTCGTCTTCATATTGACTATATGTTCGTCCAGACGTTGCGAGACTGTTTACAAAGACGAGCTGTGCAAGCGCAACCGTGACCAAAAGAAATAGCAAAAGCCGTACTGAAATACGTATTAAGGTGTCAATCAATGTTTTTTGCACCTTTTCTCTCATAGTTTCTCTCCGACTCTCAGTTTCACACTTCTTTGCGTTACGACATCCTTTTTTTCCTGTTCGGTTGGGACAACCGGTTTGTCAGTGACAATACGAATGTGTTTTTT
>DATEUZ010000095.1:0-15502 GCA_035282885.1 Patescibacteria group bacterium
AGGGTATACCTGGGATCTTCCTTCCATGTCGAGTATCTGGTACCTGCCGGTAAAAACATATCTTGAAGGCAGTGGTACCCGTGAAGGACTTATCACACATCTTCAGACTGAAACACACCGCTATATCAGGAGACAAATGACGTGGTTCAAAAAAGACGCGAGGATTCAGTGGTTTGATATCAGGGAAAAAGAACTCCACAAAAAAGTCGAAGATAAAGCTGCGTTATTCCTTAAAGAAAATGCCTAGGAAGCTCATAAGCCAGATTCTGTTTTAGACAATCATCTGTCTCAAAAAGACGTGTGTCTTCTTGCTCACTTATGTAAAGTGAGTGCTCCTCACCTGAACCTCGGCGGGTCGCCTAAAGCGGTTCATTCTAGGATTGCAGCGAGGGGGATTGCCCGTTTCACCCATACCTTTCGGTATGACTCGTCTCTGTTGCTCTCAAGGAAGGTCTATTCCTTCCCTGTTTCTTTTTCAAGCTTACGCCTGAAGAAGAACACCAGGCCTTTCGGCTGACGCCTTACGGCGCCCACTCTACCCTATGCTGTCTGGACTTTCCTCCCCTCAAAGAGGCGATTGTCCGGCTTCCTAGGCAGCCTCTATTATACCAGAAAAAGGCAATTTTGGCTATTCCTGAAGGTTTTATTCCAAGAAAGCGAAAACTTCGGTCTTCAGATTGGAGATGAAGCGATACCAAGTAATATGAGCAAAGCGAATACAAAGCGGATCAAAATACCACGGGCTTTAGCCCGTATGTACGTTTATTGACAGGAGTACGATAAACGCGACACAATAGAAGAAAGCGATCTCCATGGTTTCAAAGATAGAAACAGCAACTGTTTGGGGACTCAATGTACTTCCCGTTGAGGTAGAAGTCGATATTACCTCAGGTGGCTTGCCGACTTTTACAATCGTCGGACTTCCTGATAAAGCCGTTGAAGAAAGTAAAGAACGGGTTAAAGCATCCCTAAAAAATATCGGCGCAGAGTTTCCTTTAAAGAAAATTATTGTAAATCTTGCTCCTTCAGATATTCCCAAAGAAGGAACGCAGTATGATTTTCCTATTGCTGTCGGAATTTTACTCGCATCAAACCAGATGAATTTTGATTCATCTCTAAGTCTCTTTGCCGGAGAACTTGCATTAACAGGAAAGCTTCGTCCCATCTCCGGGGTGTTGCCGATGGCGCTTTTTGCAAAGGAGAAGAAATATTCCTCATTTTATATCCCGGCAGAAAATGCATCAGAGGCTGCGTTAGTCAAGGATGTCCCCATCTATCCGCTGGATTCTCTCCTTGATTTTTTTCTCCTTGCAAGGGGGGATAAAGAGGCAGAGCCTCTTCAGTACACCCCGGTTGCAGCTGATGAAAATCAAGCTGAGATTGATTTTTCTGATATCGTCGGTCAGGAACAAGCAAAGCGGGCACTGCTTATTGCAGTAGCCGGGGGACACAATGTGTTCTTGTCAGGACCTCCGGGAGCAGGAAAAACCATGCTTGCAAAAGCAACCATTTCTCTCCTTCCTCCCCTAAGTGAAGAAGAGGTCGTTGAAGTGACGAAGATTTACAGTATTACAGGCCGTTTATCCGATAAAACACCGTTTATTTCGAGCCGTCCGTTTCGTGCTCCTCACCATTCGGCGTCAGCTGTCGGAATCTTAGGTGGCGGGAAGCGTATTCTTCCGGGTGAAATTTCTTTAGCCCACAGAGGAGTGTTGTTTATGGACGAGATTCCTGAATTTCAACGGTCGGTTCTTGAGAGTTTACGCCAGCCGTTAGAAAACGGAAGTATCACCGTCAGTCGTGCAGCAGGGAGTGTGGATTACCCCGCGCGCTTTACGTTTATCGCGGCTTCTAATCCCTGTCCGTGCGGATACTATGGAAGCCAACAAAAACCCTGCCGCTGTTCCATGAATGATGTCCTTCGTTACCAGAAGAAGCTTTCGGGTCCGATCCTCGACCGCATTGACCTTTTTGTGGACGTGCCCCACGTCCCGGTTGAAAAACTTGTCAAACACAAAAAAGAAAATACTCTCTCAAAACAAAGAGCATTAGTACATCATGCCAGAAAGATCCAACAAAAGAGATTTCGTGGCACCCCATTCGCGACGAATAGTGAGATTTCACAAAAGTTCTTACGGACATATTGCGAGCTTGAGAAGAATGCTGAGACACTCTTAACACAAGCTGCCGAGCGGTTACGCCTTTCAGCAAGGTCATTTTACCGAACGATAAAAGTAGCAAGGACGATAGCGGATTTGGATGATAGTGATGTTATTAAAATAGCTCATGTCGCCGAAGCGCTGCAATATAGAAAGTTAGAGTAAGAACTCGGGCTAAAGCCCTTCGTTTAGCTCCGCTTTGTCGCATTTACGCGCAGCCATTTATATTGTTTCTTGGAGTAAAGAAAAACCCGGCCTTTGTTGTAAAAGATATAAGGTCGGGTTTTTTTGAATATAGAAACTTATATTAGCTACCAATCTTGAACATTGCTGTTCCGCAGGTTGGACAAGTAGCTTTAGAGGCTGGTTTACCATTCTTCATGGTAATTTTCTGAACCTTAGAGTCATCAACTTGTCTTTTTGCGCGGCATTTTACACAGTACATATTTGCCATAATCCTTTCACCTCCTCTCAAGACAGAGAATTCAGGTAGAAGTATAGCACAAGCTCAAGGCTAAATGCAAGCGTGGACAAGATCACCGTTTTCCTTAAATCTTTCCTGATTAGCTTTGGGTCGTAGAGAAGCTCAATTCTCGTCTTCTCGTGCGGCACGATTTTTTTCTTTTGGACAACCCCGGAATACGAAAAAGCTTCTGGTTGTTTTGTGAAAGAAGGCCTCTGTGTGGAAGTTGGAGCTGGCGTATCCTGTTCAGATCTTGGTTGTGACTGATCAAGTTGACGCCGGAGTTGAGCAATGATTTTATCGCTTTTCGTCCTTCGTTTCTTCGCCATGAAGGGTATTGTATCACATTGACACAACGCCATAATGTGTGATACAACTATAGAGTACAGAAGTTACTCGATTAAAAGATCTATGAATATTGTAACAATTGCACTCCTTTTGGGCGTCGTAAACATCTGTGCTCTTATAGCCTTGACATTAATTGTACAGAAGATGACGAAACATTACCGTGAATTGACAAAAGGAGTCGGTATCTCGGATTTACAAACAGTTCTTGAGAAACAATTGTCCCTTTCAAAAGAACAACAAACGCAAATTGAAAAATTGTTCCAAAAGTTCCAAGAAGCGGAAAAGAATATGCTTTCCCATATCCAGAAGGTGGGATTTAAACGGTACAACCCGTATGAAGAAACAGGGGGAGATCAAAGTTTTATCTTGGTTCTTCTTGATAAAAAGGATGACGGAGCAGTGATTTCAAGTCTTCATGGAAGAACTGGAACGAGGGTCTACGCGAAGCCAATAAAAGGCGGGGAAGGGAAAGGATACGAACTATCAAAAGAGGAATCTTTGGTCGTATCCCAAACACAAAAGAAAGCGAATAACTAGCGAAGCCAGGTGAGGTTTTGATACAATGACAGATATGGAAGAAAAGAAGAAAAATGTACTTACGAGAATTTTTACTGTCGTTCTCCTTTTTGGTGTTTCGTTCGGGTTGTCTTTTTTGACAACGAGATACTTGAGTACAACGTCAGAGGCGGGGAACCTTCAATCGCCTCTTTCGAAGGAAGAGAATACCACCGACCTAGGCCCGCGGGACACCCCAAGTCCTCTGAATGGCGCGTATTACACAAAGCAACATGCAGCTTTTTGGAGCGAGAGACGGCCTCTTGCGATTATGATTGAAAACCACACGGCCGCTCGTCCTCAATCAGGGCTTTCAGCTGCTGATGTCATCTACGAAGCTGTCGCAGAGGGCGGTATTACCCGTTTCTTGGCGGTATACTTCGCCGAAGAACCCAAAATTGTTGGACCTATACGGAGTGCGAGAACGTATTACCTCGACTGGCTATTAGAGTATGACGCTTTGTATGCTCATGTCGGAGGAGCGAATACTCCCGGACCTGCCAATGCATTGGGTCAAATCAGAGAGTACGGAATTCGCGACTTGGATTATATGAGTCGCGGGTATCCTCTGTATGAACGGTTGAAGGATCGTCTTCCCGGAGTAGCAACAGAACACACCGTCTACGGATATCCGAAAGAGATGTGGGCACAGGGAGCAAAGCAAGGATCAGGAGCGGTAGATAGTGATACAGGGAAACGGTGGGAAGAAAACTTCAGGTCTTGGAAATTCAAAGACGATGCTCCGGAATCAGAAAGACCTGCGACACAGGTAGTTGATCTTGAATTTTGGACGGGATATTCGGATTACTCGGTCCGCTGGGAGTATGATAAGAGTACCAACTCCTACAAAAGATATAACGGCAGCCAACCGTTTATTGATAAAAATACGGAGCAACACCTTACTGCAAAGACAGTCATTGTCCAGGTGATGAAAGAGACCGCCGCACGCGACGGATATGAGCACGGAACACATTTACTCTATAAGACAACCGGCACCGGAAAAGCAACGGTCTTCGCAAACGGAAAAATGCTTGAGGGAACGTGGAAGAAAGACAAACGAACGTCCCGAACAGTCTTTTCTGATGTAGCCGGAAACGAGATTGAACTCACAAGAGGTCTTATTTGGATTACAACGTTACCAGATTTCGGTGAAATGACAGTTCAATAAAGAATGGGGGTGCAAAAGTCGAACCTGTACGTCGTAGAAAACTGCCTGCCCAAAGGAGGAAGGCATGTTACGTGACCTTTTTATTTCAAAAGTTCGGGTCGAAATCCTGAAACTTTTCCTCGTTTCCCCCGAGAGAATCTATCACATTAGAGGAATTGTCCGTGCTATCGATGAGGAGATAAACGCGGTTCGTCGCGAACTCAAACGCATGGAAAAAATCGGACTGATGTCCTCTGAGTGGAGAGCAAACAGAAAGTATTACCGTATCAGAAGAGAGTACCTGTTTTACCAGGAACTCCTTTCGATGGTGTCGAAGATCACAGGCCTCGGCGGAGCGGTCATCCAGCATAAAAACAAAATTGGGAGAGTGAAGTATGCTATGGTATCAAGAAGGTTTTTAAAAGGTGCAAAAGCAGACCCGAACGAAGTCGATATGCTTGTTGTTGGGAACATCATTTTGCCCGAACTTGCATCTATTGTCCGGGAACAGGAAGCAAAGCTTTCAGTTGAGATTAACTACACAGTGATGTCTGAAGATGAATTTACCTTTAGAAAGCGGAGGAGAGATCCTTTTATTCTTTCTGTTCTTGAAGCAAGCAGAGTTATGTTGATCGGTGACGAAGACGACATGGTGAGAGGATAGGTACAAAAGATGGAACAGAAAGTAATCAAAGCGGGGAATTCAACCGCAGTAGTAGTTCCTGCTGAATTTGTACGGGCAGTCGGGGTCAAAATCGGAGACCATGTTGCGGTTGAATGTTTCATTGATAAGGGAAGAGTAGAATATCAGTTCGCCGGAGTGAAACAGCTGCCTCTCTCCTCGGAGTTGACGAAGAAGAGAAGACGCTAATCCCGTACACATGAACGAAAAAAGGATAGGTTGACGCGTACGATCGCAAGACCTATAATGCGCAGATGAGAAAAGCAAAAAAATGGTTGACGTTTTTTATCATAGCTTTCACACTGATTGCTCTTCTTGTTGACCTTCATAAGGTGTATATCCCTAAAGTAACCGTTTTCGGAAAAACAATTGGTGATGTAACGATCAATACAGGAGTCGACAGGCTTCCGCTCGGTCGTGAATTCACCCTGAAGCAAGGGCTTGATCTTCAAGGAGGTTCGCATCTTGTTTTAGAAGCGGACATGCAAAAGATTCCCGAAGCTGATAGGGAAACCGCTTTGGAATCAGCAAAAGCCGTTATCGAAAGGCGTGTTGATTTATACGGAGTCACAGAACCGCTCATCCAGACTGCAGTTGTCGGGAATTCGTACAGGATTATCGTGGAATTACCTGGAATTCGGGACATGCAAAAAGCAACAGAACTCTTGGGGGAAACTGCACAACTGGAGTTCAGGGAAATCGAGCAAGTCCAGGAAGCAGAGGCGACTACCTCCGCTGATTTTATTTATAAACCCGCCGAACTGACGGGAAAGGATTTGAGAAAAGCACAAGTTTCAACCAGTACAGTCAGCGGCGGATATGAAGTCGCATTAGAATTTACCGATGAAGGAGCACAGAAGTTTGAGGCAATCACAGAACGCAATGTCGGGAAACCCGTCGCAATTTTCCTTGATCAGGACATGATTTCAAGTCCGGTTGTCCGGGAGAAAATTAGCGGCGGACAAGCAGTCATCTCTGGCGATTTCACCATAGAACAGGCAAAAACACTTTCCATCCAACTGAATGCAGGTGCACTCCCTGTTCCCATTCAGATTATAGAACAGGACAACGTTGAGGCGACGCTTGGAAGCCAGACTGTGCAAAAAGGAGCAATGGCAGGGTTAGTCGGACTTTTCCTGGTGGTTGCTTTCATGGCCGCATACTACGGAAGACTCGGACTGATTGCAGACTTGAGCCTTATTATTTATGGAATACTCACCCTTGCGATATATAAATTCGTCCCGATCACCCTTTCAATGCCGGGAGTAGCAGGTTTCATTTTGTCGATCGGTATGGCAGTTGACAGCAACATTCTTATTTTTGAGCGGATGAAAGAAGAAATGAGAGTAGGGAAACCATGGGATATTTCTATGGAACTTGGCTTCGGACGGGCGTGGGACTCGATTCGTGATGCCAACATTGCAACTATCATCACCTCACTTATCCTTTTCAATCCGTTTGACTGGACATTCTTAAACACATCAGGACCGGTCAGAGGATTTGCAATTACGCTTCTTTTGGGTGTGTTGATATCGCTTTTTACCGGTGTTGTGGTTACACGAACACTTCTTCGGGTCTTATACCGGCCGTCGGTGAAAAAAGGAGTAACGAAATGATCAATTTTATGGGGAAAAAGTGGCTCTATTTTTTGATTTCCGCGGTGTTCCTTCTTCCCGGAATCGTGTCACTTATCATGTGGGGACTGAAGCCCTCAATAGATTTTACCGGAGGAACGTTCTGGGAACTTCGATTCCCAGAAAATATCGACGCCCGAAAAGGGGAAGTCATAGAGGTTGTTCAGTCCCAGGGAGTTGAGGTCCAAGTCTTTCAATCGTCTTCCTCTCAGGTGTACAGGCTTCGGACAAAGTTCATGACATCGGATACGGCCCAAACCATCTTGCCTAAACTCAAGGAAAAATTTGGAGACGTGCAGGAAGTCCGTTTCGGAACAGTCGGACCAACGCTTGGAGCAGAGTTCCTACGAAAGACAATCATTGCGGTCACTCTTGCGATATTTATCATTCTTGGGTACATTGCCTGGACGTTTAAGAATGTGGAGTATGGGGTGTCTGCAATTCTTGCACTTTTGCATGACACAATTATTCTTATAGGAATTTTTTCATTGCTCGGACATTTTCTCCAGGTAGAAGTCGACGCACTTTTTGTGACAGCAGTTCTTACCATTATGAGTTTTTCTGTCCACGATACTATTGTCGTCTATGACCGCATCCGGGAATCAAAAAGACACTATCCCGACGCTTCAATGACAGATCTTATTAATAAAGCTGTGAACGAGACATTGGGTCGATCCGTGAATAACTCGATGACTATTATTATTATGTTGACTGCGCTTCTTCTGTTAGGCGGAGAAACGATCAAGTGGTTTGCATTTGCACTACTCATCGGAACGATCTCAGTGACATTTTCTTCAACCTTTACCGCTGCACCGATTTTAGATGTCTGGCATACAATTGATGAAAAGCGGAAAAAAGGTAAAAAGTAAGTCAGCGGTTTGTTAAGAGGATCCGAGTTCCTTTACGCGTTTCGTCAGATACTCTTCCGTGTTTTTCGAACTGTCATCGGTAATCTCTTCAAATAAGGCTTCCAAAATCTTGCCTACTTTAGGTCCCGGGGGCAACTTTAAGATCTTCATTACATCGTTACCATCAATTTTCAAATCTTTGACTGAGAGCGGGGTTTCCTGAACTTCAAGAATTCGTCTCTGGAATTTCCGTAATCTCCAACTTGTCGCGTTTTTGCATCCGCCGCCAAGTCTGTCTCCGATACGAAGATCCATAATGTCGTTTATGTTTTCTTTCCCTACTCTCCGAATGAACCGTCGAACGGCAGCATCGGTAATGTGCTCGTCAACCGTAAACATGTGCCAGCGGATAAGAAGAGAAGCCTTCTCAACATCCTTTTTCGGAAAGCGAAGCCGTTCCATGATTTGTTTGACTAACGTGTTGCCGACAACTTCATGGTTATGAAAAGTAACATTTTTTCTTTCTCCTCTTGCGGTGATAGGCTTTCCGATGTCATGCAGAAATGTCGCAAATCGGACAACGGGATCCTTGCTCGGACAGTATTTCAGAGACATAAGAGAGTGAGTCCAGACATCAGTCGTGTGATGGCCTGATTGCTCAAGACCATACCCTTTCATAATTTCAGGGATGATGTGTTCCAAAAGTCCGGTGTTGTAAAGAAACTGAAATCCGTCAGCAGCATGCCGTGTTCTGACGATTTTAATAAGTTCATCCCGAACCCGTTCTTTTGCGATTTCGTTAATCAGGTGGGCATTTTTTTTCACTGCCTGAAATGTCTTTTCTTCAATTGTAAATGCGAGTTCTGTTGCGATGCGAATTGCTCTCATTAAACGCAGTGCGTCTTCCTGGAACCGTTCTGACGGGACGCCGACTGCCCGAATAAATTTTTGATGAAGATCCTTCTGTCCTTGATACGGGTCAAAAATATCCCCTTTCAGGTCGAGTGCCATGGCATTGATGGTAAAATCGCGGCGCTGCAAATCCTCATCAAGGGTTTTTCCCCAAGACACATGCTCCGGGTGCCTTCTGTCTTTATATCCTCTTTCTGTCCGAAATGTGGTGATTTCATAAATGTGGTCGCGATAAGGAATTCCGACTGTTCCGAATTCATTCTCATAGAATGTGGTTTGAAACAATGATTGGATCTGTTCGGGTGTCGCGTTGGTCGTAAAGTCCCAGTCTGTGACTTCCTTTTTCATCAGAAGGTCGCGAACAGCGCCTCCGACGACATAGGCTTCAAACCCGGCTTGGGTAAGAGTGGAAAGTACTTTTCTGACAAACGGTGGAAATCTGTCTGCCATTACGTTATGATTATAGCATGCTTCAGCCTCGCTGGAAAATTCTCACAAAAGAACATGATCTTCCACCTGTGAGAGGAGAAAAACGAAGAGAGAAGATTATTGATCTTCTTCTGAAAAATCGGGGCTTGAAAATAAAGAGCGAACGGGAGACATTCTTACATCCATCTCTTGATCAGCTTCCGAAACACCCATCGCTTCTGAAGGGTACACTTCAGTCGGTTCATACACGGATAGAAAAAGCCATTTCGTCAAAGGAGAAGATTGTTATTTACGGAGATTATGACGTAGACGGAATTTGTTCAACGGGAATTCTCTGGGATTTTCTGTACAAGAAAGATGCTCAGGTAACGCCTTACATCCCACACCGAGAGGGAGAAGGATACGGAATGAACAAAGAAACGATAACACAGTTTGCAACAGATGGAGTAAAGCTTATTCTTACCTGTGACCAGGGAATTAATGCAAAAAAGGAAGTCGAATACGCCAAATCAGTTGGCATTGATGTCATTGTGACAGATCACCATGCAGTACCGAAGATTCTGCCGGATGCGTTCGCTATAGCACATGACAGTTCTCTCTCCGGGTCGGGCGTCGCCTATCTTTTTGCCAGGGAATTCGGAAGCGACGAAAATATCGACCTTGCCGCACTCGGAACGATTGCAGACGTCCTTCCTTTGGTCGGAGTCAATCGGGTCCTTGCCAAATTCGGTTTAGATGAACTCCGAAAAACAAAAAGGCCCGGGCTTCTGGCGTTATACGACGAGGCGGGGATAAAACCTGAAATCATGACGACCTATCATATCAGCCATGTCATTGCACCGAGACTGAATGCCATGGGACGGTTGGAACACGCAATGGAGAGTCTGCGCTTATTAATGACAAACGATTCTGATCGGGCAAAGAGGCTTGCCATGGTTGTCGGACGCACGAATTTACAGAGGCAAAACCTGATGAATGAGATGTATGAACAGGCGCGGGTCGAGGCGGTAAAATTTCTTGAAGCCCCTCTTCAGTTTATTGAAGGAGAAGCATGGCCTCAAGGCATTATCGGCCTTGTGGCGGGGAAACTTGTCGAAGAATTTTACAAACCTGCGATTGTACTTAGCATGCAGGAAAACGAAGTAAAAGGATCAGCCCGTTCCATCCGGGGAGTGAATATTGTAGAAGTGATAGGTAAGTGTGAAGACCTTCTCATCGACTATGGAGGTCACCCTATGGCAGCAGGATTCTCTCTGGAACGGCGTTCGGTGACATTATTCCGGGAACGACTTGTGAGTCTTCTTACCGAACAAGTAGGAAAAGAAGTCTATCAGAAAGAGATAACGATCGATTGCGAACTCACTCCCCAGGACGTGACATTGGAACTTATCCGTGATGTACAGGAGCTTGCTCCGTTCGGCATGGGGAATCCTGAGCCTTTATTCGTAGGGAAAGCATTTCGTGTGGGTTCGGTACGCCTCGTCGGATCGGATCAGACGCATTTGAAACTTACTGTTGATGGGAAAGATGCAATCGGCTTTGGGCTTGCCCGTGAGGGAAACATTCCGGAAGTCGGGGAAAAGATTGATCTTGTGTTTTCTCTGGAAAAGAATGAATGGAACGGGAATTCAACGGCTCAACTGAAATTAAAGGATTTTAAAAGAAGCGAAGAATAAAAAAGAGGCCCATATAATTGAGCCTCTTTTTTTCATTTTTTACCTTGATTAGATACACTCTGTTGTGATTCTGGTTTTGTCACCAGAACTGCATGGACTGCAAAGTCCGCGTCTTTCTTGATATTAATGTCTCTTCCCTCACTTAAGATCTGAGCCAGTTTGTCTTTCTTGATCACAGGATATGCAGATGTATTCTGTTCTTCAGATTTATCCTGGTATGCAGCATTAAAGGCGTCAATCCTTTCGTTGAGAATGACATATTTATCGAGATCTTTTTCACTGACTGACCCGCGAATTACTTCGTCACCGCCGGGAACAAACAGCTTTCCATCTTTTTCCCAAATCGGTCTTTTGTGATATCCCCAGCTTGCCATTTCTTCTTTGTCAAAGGTAAGACCGCTGGTAAGTTGCTCAGTTGCCTCTCTGAATTCTTGGGAAACAACCTGTGTAGAAATAACTGATTCTTGTGGGTTTCCTAATTCTTGTGAGGCAGGAACAAATCCGAGTGTATTCGCGATAAGATACACTCCATAGACGAATGCAAACGGACGAAGCACTCGCATAGGTTTACTTTCATAAACCTTATTAACCGCGGCTTCCCACTTCGGAGTTTTCCGAGATGGTTTGTTCTGGTCATGCAAAAGATTTCTTAGTTCAAAGTCACTATATTTTTCAGTCATAGATTTCCCCCTCAATTTGTTTTTTTGAAGTTTGGCAGTGTAGTATGCGTAATAATACTATAGGATTCATTGTTTGTCAAGTACTAATGTTTTGTTACGAAGTACACATCACATAAAATTCAGCCTTTCCTAGCCATAGACAAAAGGGTACGTGCGCGATACAATATATTAAGAAGAAAGGCGGTTCGTATGGAGCGTACATATACGTCCGAAACCCCACAAAAAGTGGGTCAAAAACTAACCGTGTGTGGGTGGATTCACGCACGCAGAGATCATGGAAAAATAGTTTTCTTGGATGTACGCGATCGCGACGGACTTATCCAGGTCGTCGTGACGAACCCATCAACAGACCTTCATCCGGAAGATGTCGTGGCTGTCACAGGAAAGATCAAGACACGTCCTGAAAAGATGGTCAATCCCAATATTGCTACAGGACATGTCGAGATGGAAGCATCAGAGATAGAAGTCCTGGCGCATACAAAACCGCTTCCGTTTGACATTACCGAAGATACAAAGAAAATTGAGGAATCGGTCCGCTTACGATATCGGTATCTCGACCTTCGAAGCGAACGGATGCATAATATGATGCTTCTCCGCTCGAACTACTATGCAGCCCTTCGTGAAGCATTGTATGCACGTAGGTTTGTCGAAATCGAAACCCCGATGCTCACTAAATCAACCAAAGAAGGAGCACGGGACTTCATTGTACCGTCACGGTTTTACCCTGGAAAGTTTTACGCGCTGCCGCAGAGTCCGCAGCAATACAAGCAGCTTCTGATGACTGCAGGAATTGAGCGGTACTTTCAGTTCGCGCGCTGTATTCGTGATGAGGACCTTCGTGCAGACCGCGGATTTGAATTTACGCAACTCGACCTAGAGATGAGTTTTGTCGACGAATACGATGTGATGAGAACGGTAGAGGAGATCGTAAAGATTGCGGTTCCCAAAGTCGGCGGGAAACTGCGTTCTGGAGATTTCCCAGTCTATGAATATCAAGAAGCGATGAAAAGATTCGGTGCAGATAAGTTTGACTTCCGATCAGTAAAAGAAAAGAAAGAAGGAGTCTTGGGGTTTGCCTGGGTAATTCATTTTCCGTTTTTCAAACAGGTCGATGTCAAGGATGCAGCAGAGGTCCGCGACAGTAAAAGCGGATGGACTTTCACTCACAACCCGTTCAGCAAACCGATGAAAGAACACGAAGAGTGGTTGCTGCAACGGAAGAATATCGAGAAAATCATGACCACGCAATACGATTTAGTCTGTAACGGATACGAGGTCGCAGGAGGAAGTATTCGGGCGCACGATCCTGAGATGCTTCGGGCTACTTTTGCAATCATGGGGTATAACGACAAAGAAATCGAAAAAAGTGTCGGTCACATGTTAGAGGCGTTTGAAATGGGCACTCCTCCCCATGGAGGTATTGCATTTGGACTGGATCGCCACATTATGCTTTTAGCAGGGGAAACGTCATTGAAGGAAACAATCGCATTCCCCATGACGTCAACCGGACGAACATCAGTGATGGACGCGCCGACCGATGTAACGCCCGACCAACTGAAAGAACTTGGAATCTCAGTGGATGAACCGAAATCTTCAAGAACTGCGTGAGTATGTAACGGATTTGGTATCGCTTCCCTTTTCTCTTGGGACGTTCTTCCTCGTGTGTGTGCTTCTTTTGTTGTACCCCGGAGAGAGTGACTATCTCACCAAAACATTTCCCGGTATGCAGCCGATTCTCAGGGAAGCCCCGTCAATTGCTGTTCCGACACCATCTTTATATCCGGTCCGTACCACTGATGAGTTTCCGAATATTAAAGCCCACGCGGCAATCGTCGTTGACGTCCCATCGGCAGTTGTCATGTATGCGAGAAACCCGAGAGCGCACTTACTTCCCGCTTCAACCACAAAAATAATGACTGCCGTTGTTGCGCTTGATCTCTATACACCGACAGATGTCGTTACCGTCTTTCAGGAACGGAAAGTCCCCGGCGCTTCCATGGGACTTGTGAGCGGGGAAAGAATCAGTGTCCTGAACCTGTTGTATGGACTTCTTCTTGCATCAGGAAATGACGCAGCTGAAGCGTTGGCCAGGAATGCCCCGGGAGGAAGAGATCTGTTTATCGCAAAAATGAATGACAAAGCAAAAGAACTAAATATGGATAACACCCATTTCACAAATCCGACAGGCTTCGACGAGGAAGACCATTACTCATCTGCTATCGACTTGGCACGACTTGCGGTTTTTGCTTTGCGAAATAAGACGTTTGCAGACATTGTGTCTACAAAGAAACAGACGGTGACAAGTGCAGACGGCGTGATTGTTCACGATCTTAAGAATTTGAATACGCTATTAGGCGAAGTGTCGGGTGTGACGGGTATCAAGACAGGATGGACATCAGAGGCGCAGGAATGTTTAGTGACATCAGCGACAAGAAACGGCCAAACGATTGTCACAGTGGTCCTCGGAAGCGAGAATCGGTTTGCGGAATCGAAAGAGCTGATCGAATGGGCGTTCGCAAATCACCAGTGGAATAACGTTATTCCAAGATAGCGAATACCACGACCGTGAGGTCGTGGATGAAGCGCTTAAAATATCAGGCCGAAGGCCTGCACCAGTCGGATCAAAATACCACGGGCGTAAGCCCGGTATTTTATTGGGGAGTAGGCAGTTTGGTATCACCGAGCGCAGGAACGTATGCGAGAAATCCTACTTCAGCTGTTCCCCGGAAGATATAAACCGGCTGGACATAACGGTTCACGGTAGGATCTTCGGGTTGATCAAGATATCCTAAGGATACATCGGTAATCGTGATATCATTGCCGGTCAGCTTTGACGTATTGAGTGCCGCAATATATCCTTTTTGTCCTTTAAGTTCGTTCCAGGCCTGGTCGATCGGTTTGAGAGGATACATGCCGTATTCATCGCGGGTTATCTCCCAATACAGGTATCCGACTTCCACAAAACGCTGTTTCTTGTCGTCCCTGCCGCTTAACATGAGATACACATTTCCTTTGTCAGGTGAAAGGGTAACAAGCGGAAGTTCAGGAAGGAACTTCATTCCGTCCCGCTGTTTTGCATAGTATTCAATGTTGGGAAGCGGTTTACGGAAATAGTCAACGCGGGTAATCTGTGCGCTTGCAAGGCTCACTGCTTTCCGAAGTTCGCTTAAGCTGAGTTCGTAATAGGAGACTTTCGTCAGGGTTGTATCAAAATCTTCCCTGAACAAAGTTGCATCGCCCAAATATTTGTCAGACTCTCTTTTTGCTGTATCCTCGTTGGGAGGAGTTTTTTGTGATGCGGTTAAAACAGACGGGTCTTTTGTCCGAAAATCATAGGAGAGAAGAAAATTTCGGGTGACAAGGTCCATGAGAAGTACCCGGGCAGCGAATTTATCGTCGACAAAACGAAGTGACGTGTCTGTGACCCGTTCCGGTTTTGTTTCAAACGCAAGACTTTTTGCCAGTGTAATTGCCTGGTCTTCTGCTCCGAACCGCGCTTCGGGCGGAATCGGTTTCATGAACACGGGCGCAATCGGTTGAAACTGGGGAAGTGTACCCTCAATCGTCTGAAGCGTGTACGAATAGGATGCTTCAGGAGGAATGGGGAGTTCAGAATTAAAAGAAGCAAGCTGCAGCGGCGGTATTTCTCCGAAGAGATAGTTTGCAACAGGTGGCGGAGGAGGAAATATGATATTTTTGACGGTTCCTAAAAATCCGAGAAGGATCCGCGCCACAACAATAAAAATCACGAGGAAAATCGTGAAGTTAACGGCTTTTCTGGTTTGATATGCTGTAGTTGTAAGCGACACGGGCAGCGTTCCTTTCCTTAGGCACGACTGATTTTGAATTATAGCACGCGCGTATGGTACAATTCAACGCGAGAAGAGCAATTTATGAAAGCAAAAACGTCAGTACGAGATCGCATTGCACCATCCCCGACAGGGGACCCACATATAGGGACTGCCTATA
>DATEUZ010000096.1:0-7225 GCA_035282885.1 Patescibacteria group bacterium
GGAGAGTTGTTTGGGAACTTCTTCAGGGTGCTTTGACGGTGATTCCTGTTGCATTGGCTATCGTTCATGTCAAGGCAAAAGGAGTATTTCAAGAAAAACGTTGGAGTATATCACTTCTATGGCTGGCGAGTTTTATGGCGCTGACGATTGTCGTCTGGGCATCTGATCCTGATTTCGTAGCGCTTTTTACCAAATTCGGCGTGGAAGTCGGAATAGGAGTGGGGCTCGTGAGTGCACTGATGATTTCTTACCTTTGGAAGAAGAAGAAACAAATGGCTGGTATTGTCGCGGTAGCGCTTCTTTTTCTGGCTGTCTTTTCGGTTCGTGATATTCCGAACGTCTTGGGAAGAAGAAAAGATCCGACACCTACTATTGAATATCAAACATCGCAGGTATTGTCGGCGTTTTCGCCATCCCGTGTGTATCTCTCGGGAAGTACGTCGTTCCGGCTGAATCTATTTACCGATATCGAGCAAGTGCGGGGAGGAATCGATATGGCGGCAACGCATCCCTGGTGGGCGCACGCATCCTACCAGATTCGGGAAGGAAAAGACACTGAAATGTCTATACTCTGGCTTCAGGCGCTGCGCGTTTCCCATATTGTTGTCCATGGAGAAGACTCAAAGGAGTTTTTCCACGATTTTGTCTATCCTCAGAAGTTTCAAGGGAGTCTAACAGAGGTCGCATCGTTCTCTCAAAATGATCATATCTACAGGGTTTCATCTCCTGGCGATTTTCTGGCAGTTGCGGTTCCACAGTCAGAGCTGGAGAAAAAAACTTCTCCTCAAAAAGGCGATGACAAACAACCGGTCAAGGACTACGTGACATTATTACAACAAGGCAAGTCCTTGTCTTTTGAAAAGAAAGATAATGTTTTGACTGTTTCAGGACGCGTGAATCAAGGAGACGCGATCAGTGTCGGATACGCGTATGACAGCAATTGGAAGGCAACTGATGAAAAAGGGGAACGACTTTCGATCGAAAAAGATCCGCTTGGATTTCTCGTTGTTCTCCCGAAGAGAACAGGTGACACAACGATTCGCTTATCATATGGTATGCCGCTTCTTGATATGGTTTTAGGTTGGATTCTTTTCTTCGCAGGAGTCGGTGGGCTGTGGTACTACAGACGAAATCCGAGATTTTTCAGTAGCCTTACGCGTCCTTTTCAGGCAAAACCAGAAGTCGATGAAGAGATAGAGTATTAGTCAGGTGTTGTTGGTACAAGGACATACGCGTAGGAAAACCACCAGAAGACAAACAACCATACGATGATAAGAAGCGTTGATGCATAGTCGTGGAACAGAATCGCAGGAAATTGTCCCCAGGCATAAAGAACTAAAACTACAAGTGTGATCCGAAAGATATTGACAAGAAACGTCCCCAGAAGCCCGATCGCTACCGTTTCAAGTTTGCTCATCTTTGAATACGGTCCCTGTAAACCCGTAAAAAGCGTGATGAGGAACAGAATAAAACTTTGCCAACCGATACAGTTCCAGGAAATCCTGATACTTTGGGCGACTCCGTTTTTTACGACAGAAAAAACCGTATCTCCGGGGATTGTTTCAATACCAAGAAGGCTTAAGACCGCAACAATCAACCGACTTTCATACGGAACGACGATGTTCTCGATCCAGCGATACAGCGTCATGCGCTCAACCACACGAGTCAGAAATTCATTAAACGTCGTCACAAAGGGAAGAATCATGAGGATAATCACGGTCACTAGAAAGATTGATTGAAAGGTCTTTTTTTCAACAAGGGGATTGGTTTTGCGAAGAGCGGAGGAAGGGGTATCGTTCATGCCACCATCATATACTCCTCTTACTCGAGTTTGCAACTTTCGTAATTTGTTTGCAAATGTTATTCGCTCCTCAAGAAAACCCAGCAATGTATTGCGGGGATGAATTGAGGTAAGAAAACATTTTTCCTTAGGGATGGAAACCCTGCACGAATGTGCAGGGAAGATGTTATTTGGAATAGAAATCGACAACAGCCTTTGTCAGAGTTTGAACTGTTGAGACAGCGGTTTGATATCCTGCAATTTCTTCGGAAAGAACCGTAAAGATCACTGTCCTTTTCGGAAACAGAATGATTGCGGCATCATTGACCACATAGTCAAGAGAGCCTGTTTTGTGGTAGAGGGTAATGGTTTTGGGAACAATCGTAGGAATACGGTCTTCGGTTTCTGTCTGTTGCATATACGAAAAAAGAAGATTTTTGTGCTCTTCAGTGAGGATTTTTCCTTTGAGAATTTTGGTGAAGAGAAGATTCACATCGTAACTAGAAATTGTATTATTAAAAAGATTTGTGTCCTGCATTCCGATGCTTTCAGCAAATTTCTGTAAGTTGGAAAGACCGAGATACTCATTCAACGCTGCCCACGAATTATTGTCTGAAATATTAATCATACGCTGCAAATGGGTTTGAACCGGGAGTCCTTTGAGCGAGTCTGTGAGTGTCATATCTCCTGCTTCAACTCGTTGTAAAAGGAGTGCTGCGACGAGTACTTTCATAACAGATGCTGCGTTTTGAGGTCTGTGAGCATTCGACCCAATCATTTTCCCTGTGTCAGGTTCAGTTAGAAGAAATGACCAGTTTCCTTTTTTCTGAGAGAGAGTCGACTCAAGGAGACTCTGGAGTTCCTGATACTTTGCCTCATTCTCTTGTGTATTTGTTGATGTATTCTGATCACCTAATGTAGTGCTTTGACCTGTTTCATTACTGATCGGGAATGCCGGCAGAGGTAGTTCTTTCTCAGGGAGGAGAAGAATTATAAGCAGAAGAACACCACTGACGAAAAAGATACCGATTGAAACACCCAAAAGTTTCCAGAGGACAGGACGAAGATCCTTTGCCATACTTCTAGCGTAGCATAGAAATGAAAAGCCGCGCAATTATGAAATAAGAAAAAAGAAGACCCAACACGAAAAAAGACCGATTCCTAAAAGAAATCCTGCAATCACATCAGTAAGATAATGCACACGGAGATAGACGCGGGTGAATGCCACCACAGCCATCAGCCAGAAAAAGAGAAAAACAATAGGAAACGGGAGATTGAAGAAGAGGGGATATAAAAAAGTGATGGTCGCCGCGGCAGTGTGTCCTGACGGGAAAGACATGTTCCAGGGAGCTTGCCCGATGTGCTCAAGGTTCGGGTTTTGAATGAACGGACGCCGTCGCCCGACAAAAATCTTCAGGAAAAAAATAATGACCTGTACAAGAAGCTGGATAACGATGTATGGAATGATTGGAACACCCCAGAACCAGAAAAGAGGAAGAATAACAAGCTGTCCGAGAAGATCGCCGCCATGAGTCAAAATCTGCATGGCGAGGTTCAGAGCAGGGGAGCTGTTGTGCTGGAAGATAAAGCTTGACGCTTTTTTATCCCAGGAAATCCAAGATTGGATGAGGTCTGTCATAATTTTTTAGTTTATGTAGATATTATATGTTTGATCGTGCAGGGGTGGAGGGAATCGAACCCCCAGTCCGGGTTTTGGAGACCCGTGGTTTACCATTAACCGACACCCCTAATTTTCAACGTACTCTTACTTGAGTTTCTTCATTTCCTTGTGGGGCGTTGTTTTTTTGCAGACGTTGCAATACTTGGTTAGCTGGAGTGCATCAGGCGTATTCGTGCGGTTTCTTTCCGTCACGTAGTTCTGGCTGTTACAGACGCTGCACTTCATGCCCACAAGAAATCTTTGCTCTTTTTTAGCCATGAGCTAATCCTTTCTATGCGTAAATTTCTAGGTGTATTATACCGTAGAAGCACAAAAAACGAAAGCCTAGAAGAGGGGATTCCCGAAGACAAGGAAGGCTGTCACTGTATGGATGACCACAGAGACAAACAAGATGTACCAGTACCAGCAATGCAGATGGTAAAACTTGTTATACCAGGGATATTTCATCATCTTCTTCACGAATTCAACTCCAATCAGGCACCGGCACGAAAGAAAGATGAGGAAAAAAGAAAGAATGTTTGTGATCCCCGCCAGATAGATAATGATTAAGAAGGCATTTGAAGGAAGAACAGACCTCAAACTTACGATGACAAAAGCGATTGTTGTCGCAACGAGTGTCAGAAACGCGATTTTCTTCATATCTTATTCTACGACCGTCATGGTCCCGAACATGCCCATCTGTCGATGATTACTAATACCACAATAGAACTCAAAGGAACCAGCTTGGGTCGGAGTGAAACGGAAAATGTTTTCTCCCTCTTTAAGGTCCTGCCTCACACCAAGTTCATCGATGATAAAATTATGAACGCCGCTATTCTGGACGACCATTGTTACCTCCTGTCCCTTTTTGACGGTAAAAGTTTTGGGTGTAAAAGAGAAATTTTCTGACACCATATTCACTGTTTGGGTGACGAGTGTCGCTTCTGGTGAAGCCTCTTCCTCCTTAATTATTTTTGGAGAAGGAGATCGGGGTACCGGCTGTTTGGAAGTTTGGGTTTGAGAGAAAAGATACACGCCTCCGGCAGTCAAAACGAGAAGAACGACAATAATAAGATTTTTATTCATACTCATACCTCCAATGTTTGAGTATATCACAGATTTTTGAGCTGGAGGAGGGAATTGAACCCTCGACCTACTGCTTACCATGCAGTTGCTCTGCCACTGAGCTACTCCAGCAAATTTATTTGATGGAGCAAGATTCTGAGTTTTTATTTCAGGTTCTTCCTCCAGCGAGCTCGCGGTCATTGTAATAGAATA
The DNA here is from genome assembly GCA_035282885.1 of Patescibacteria group bacterium. GTDB lineage: Bacteria > Patescibacteriota > Microgenomatia > DATDVM01 > DATDVM01 > DATDVM01. Next base: position 4,719 of record DATEUZ010000096.1, read on the forward strand.
GGCGTGATTTTGCAATCATGTCCACACTGAGGATTCGGTGTTATGAAGGTTATCAATTTCCATAAGATACGCATAGAGAGGAGAGGCTTGTATGTTGACTTCAGCGCCAGCAGTAAGAGGGAAAACTTTTGGGGCGTTGTCGTATGCGAGCTGTGCCGGTCCACGCGTGATAGTGACGGTGATGCGTTCGGTTTCGTTAAAATAAATGGGCTCAAAAAGTTTCGTCGGATTATTAAAGGCCAGTCCGAAGTTTTCTTTGAAAGACTTTCTGGTAATGCTTTGGAAGTATCCGCTGCTTCCGAATGGCGTTGCCGCGACGACACCATCACCGATGACATCTCCGGTTACTCTGTTTCCGTTTAGGCTGACATACAAACGGACCGCAGCGTAGGGAACAGCATTTCGAATGATGCAATCATTCATTGCAACGTATGTCTGGTCTTGGTAGGAGACTTGTAGTTTCGGAAATCCCTTTTGTTTGAGTTCTCCGTTTGCCAATTTTGTAAGGATGACGTCTTCTTCAAGCGTTGAACATTTTTCGCAATGGATGCTACGACGGATCGGAAGTTTCGGTATTCCCGGATAGAGGTTTTCCGCGTAAAGAAGGGTTCCGTCACCGCCATAGGTAATAATAAGATCAGGATTTTGTGTGACGAGAGGCAAAGAAGGGAACTTACGAAGCTTCGTAAGTAAAGGTTCTGTTTCCTTTCCGACGACAAGCACATTCATGGCAGGATCTTCCTTTTGTGCAGGGGGGAGGATTCGGACCTCCGGAGCCCTTTCAGGCGACGGTTTTACAGACCGTTCCATTTGACCACTCTGGCACCCCTGCGTAAAGTTTAGCTATTTTATCACCTTTTCTTTTTGTTAAAGTCTTGTTCGCCTCGAGGCGAACCGTTTGCGCGTGGTCGCTGCAACTCTCTTTCTCACTCATGCTCGAAAGGGTGGTCGCTTCGCTTCCGTTCTTTCTCGCTGACGCGAGAAAGTCCACGTCTGGCACCCCTGCTTATAGCTTTCTTATTATATCATTGAGGCTGTGAGTTTTCAAAAGGGTGTTTCTTCCTGGAGAGCCTTGAGTTTGTCTTTTGCGACTTGGGCATACGGGCTCTCGCTGTCATAGGAAAGATACGTTTGGAACATCTCTTTTGCGTGCTCTTTTTTATTCAGATTTTCCCCGTAAAGCATACCAAGAGCAAGGTAGGCTTCTTTATAATCTGGTCGTATGGATACTGCTTTTTGAAATTCTTTTTCCGCTTGCGCGTACTGTTTTGTCGCAATAAGTACCATACCCAGATTGTGACGCGCGTCAGCAAGTCGGGGGTCAAGATAGATTGCCTGCCTAAGTTCCTTCTCAGCATCGGGATAATTTCCCTGGCGGAGGTATCGTTTACCAAGAATGGTGTGGGCAACTGTATTTTTTGGATCAATATTTAACACCTGTCGGTATTTCTGGAGTGCAAGTTCGTCGTTTCCTTCTGCTTCAAGAAGCGATCCCCAAAAAAGAATGGCTTTTGTTGCTTTCGGATTGGTTATGATGGTACGTCTTAACTCTTGATAGACGTTTTGGAGCGTTTCTTCATCAACTGCCTGAATGGAAACGCGGATATTAAAGTTATTATCAAGAAGCTGTATAGGATCGGCATAACGGTATTTGTAGTTTGCCAGAATAGGTTCATTCTCCGGACTGTCTTTCAGATAGATCATGGTGTAATTATCCCAATAGATAAGTGAGAAACCTGAATCTTTCTCTGAGAGAAACTCTGCTGCAAATCCCGTTGATTTCGATTCAGTCGGAGACTCTAACACGAAATACGTAATGTTATATTTGTCTATGACTTTCTGGAGACTCTCCTTCGTATTGGTTGCCGTAATGTACTCATCGAAGAATGAGACAGGGTAGTGGGCGCGACCATCCATAAAGACCAACCGATGTGGATACCCCGCAAAAATAAGATATCCACCGATGCCGTAGTGGTTATACATCTGTCCGGTAATACCTGCCTTGTCCAAGAAGCGCGCGGCGGTAACAGGAGTTTCTTCCTTGATACCGAGACCAAGGAATCGGCGTTCTTTGCCCAGAATATATCCATTTTGCATAAGGTACCAGGAAGAGACAAGAAAGGCGATACCTAGGGCAAGATACAGAGAAATTTTCAAGAATGGACGTTTTATAGGAGGAATAAGGTACATAGATCCTGATTCAATATTGAGAAGGAACGGGAGGAATCCACCGAGGGTAAAATACGGAATTTGTCGCGTCTGTTGATAGGCAAGGAAAAACAAAGCGCCTGAAAGAGCAAGAAAAGTGATATTTACTTTTCTTGCGGAGACAAAAAAACCGAAAAGGTAGAGAAGCGCAACGATAACAAAGAAGACTACATACAAACTCTCACGATGTGCCCAAGAAAAAGGGGACATCCATTCATAGGTTCGAGCCATGTATGAATCGCTCGACAAGTGCTTGAAAGGAGCGAGGAAGATTTCATAGGTATAGGGATTGATAAGTA
>DATEUZ010000097.1:0-3589 GCA_035282885.1 Patescibacteria group bacterium
TATCAAAACTATGGTCCCTGCGCACTTTACAGGCAACAAGTGAAGTGATCCGCGAAACGTCCTTGGGAGTAGGGAGATGGGATAGGCAGATACGCGAACTTATCGTGACTGCTCCTATTTCCTTTGAAGCAAGAAAATTCCTCAAAAGTGAAAATCAAATCTCGGAAAGCGGTCGCCACGGGTTCCTTGGCGCTGCAATCTACCTCATGGAAGGGTATCCGAAAAAGAACCCCGACTTTCTTTCGATCTGGTGTGATACGTCCTTCCACCATTTTACCGGAAGAGTGTTCGATGACTATATAGATAAAGAAGATGAAAAATCATCCGTTCAGCGGCTCGATGCACTACAAATAGATTCTCTTCTTGCAGGAAAACGCCCGTCTCATACTGACTCGTATGAAGAAGAAGCAGTGTCGTATCTTCTTTCAGAAGGTGTCAGACGATTCAAAAAGAAAGGATCATACCTTGAAGAAGCTCGAAAAAGCATCCAGGCAATTCGCTCTATCGAGACGTATAAAACAGGGAAAGGGGAGTATCGCACAAACGCAATGGACCATTCTGTGGCTATCTATTATGTCACACCTGTGATTGAGATTGTCCGAGGCTACGGATACCATGTTTCATCTCATACGAAGGAAGCAATTCTTCACTTAAGCAAAGGTGCACGTGTGATGGACCACCTTGCGGATCTTTATACCGATCTGCAAACCGGGGCATACAACCCTGTACTCCAGGAAGCCAGAGAGACATTCGGACAAAAAGGGGAAAAGACGTTCCATTTTATTCAGAAATATCTTTCAGACAAGTATTTTCAGCAGGCGTACGAAGAATTCTCTTTTGGCGAACAACAGCTCACAGGCAAAGCTAAAGACATCTATAAAGCAATGGCAGGGCTTGCCACTGCAAAGTATATAACCCAATACTTCTTAAGCATTAACCACGCGACCTTAGGGTTTCTTCCGAGGATGATCCGACCATTCATTCGATCGTTCTGAATATGTGCCGAAGGGGAGACTCGAACTCCCAAGAGGTTGCCCCCACTAGCTCCTGAAGCTAGCGCGTCTGCCAGTTCCGCCACTTCGGCATATCTTAATAAGGATATTATACCAGAACTCCAGGCTCCTTGAGGATATAAGGAAAACTCACTTTCTTCGTCAAACTGCAGTTAGAAGCAGAAAATCGCCTTCAAGTTGTCTCGTCTATAATCTGCTATAATCGCATCTATGACATACAAACTTTCCTCATTCTTTTTCTTTTTTACCCAGGAACTATGGGGGAGGTTGACGTAGGCGAAGAGTATCATAAGATCATAGAGAAACCTCCCTCTGGGAGGTTTTTTGTTGGAAAAAATGAGCAAAGAACATTGGTGTCAGGAGTACCAGACACTCCAGAGGAACCTGTCCAAAACACAGGAAGTAGCCCAGTATCCGAGAGGAAAACCAACTGCAACTGGATACGGGGGAGGGTTCTGTGATAATGAGAACCTTCTCGGAGGAAATGCTGATCCTTTTCATGGCTCCCAGGTGGGTGAACAGGAACTAAATAGCCTCCATCAATCCGTTGAATCAGCTCGAAAGTCTTTAAATACACACCGACAGTCATGTCCTTCGTGTATCACGGTATTCCAGAGAGTTGCTCCTCTAGATGAAGCGGAAACTTGACGAAAAAGAACTGTAGCATACATAATGATGGAGTATGAGACATCTTTTAGTGGTGGGGTGTTTTTTCTTAGGGTCATCGTTTTTACTCATGACTTCCTTAGCTCTTCTTTTACGCCTTTCCCAGACTGCGTACCTAAAAACACTTGCAAAAACCTCAGTTTCCTACGTCATTGAACAATCCTCTCCCGGTGAGATGTTTGCTGCGCTTCCACAGGCTGCAGGCGATGTAAAGAGTGCAATCACCACCCGCGATGCGCGTCCCTATATCGTTGATCAATTCCTTCGGAAACACAACTCTCCGTTAACAGAGCACGCTGAATATATGGTACAAGTCGCAGACGCCTATGGATTCGATTTCCGACTTCTTCCCGCAATCGCCATGCAGGAATCAAACCTCGGAAAAAAACTTCCTGAAAACTCGCATAACGCATGGGGGTACGGAATCTACGGAGATAACGTTCTCGGTTTCTCTGACTGGAAGAGCGCCATTGATACGGTTGCAAAGGGACTTGCTGAAGACTACATCGGCCAAGGGCTTATTACTCCGGAACAGATTATGACCAAATACACTCCCGCAAGCATTCCCAAGGGCGGGCCCTGGGCAATCGGCGTACGCTACTTCATGGACGAAATGGAATAGCCTCAAGAGACATAGTTCATCTTTATGGGTTCTTATACTATTCTTATATAGCCTCAATAATCATAGCTGAAGCCTCCAATAACAAGATGTCTTGACAAAACCTATAGGCTATGGTATATTTCTCTCAGATCCTAAGGTAAACTTCCCCCAACGTTTACTTTAGGATTTTTTTGTGGCCCAATTCAAGCCACGATATGAGAAATCTTGTATCAAGATTTCAGGCCTTTGGAGTTGTCAGCCTTTTCGCAATCTCCCAGGTACAACTCCTTCAGGTAACACAAATACAACCCGAACCCTACAATCTTCCTCAAACACCCACCCAAATAGAACAAAGCTTAGACGGCGAGTTCATGGGTCATGAGGTTATTGGAAAGATTGCTGATGAACGGGTTGTCATACTACAAAGGTATCTCGAAACCCAAGCGTCTCCACTTGCACCATACGCGCATTTTTTCGTCGAGTCAGCTGATCGCTACGGTGTTGACTGGAAGCTTGTTCCGGCTATTACTGGTATCGAGTCAGGTTTCGGAAAGGCTCTTCCAGCCTCGTCCTACAATGCGTTTGGATGGGCAAACGGAAGGGGCAGATTCGAAAACTGGGAAGAATCCATAAATACCGTCAATAAAGGCCTCAAAGAACGGTACATGGACCGTGGTGCGTTGACAGTCGATCAAATCAGCCGGATCTATTGTCCGCCTAACTCCCGAAAATGGGCTTGGGCAGTCAATCACTTCATGGATGAGATAGACACGTTGCAACGTACAATCCGCCCTGAAAACCTTACAGAGAGTCTTTAACCTCCGTTGCTTCTCGACCTGAATAGCTTCTCCCTTTCTTTAAGACATGGGAGAAACTCCGCAGCGCATGGGCATATTTCTTTACACCGATCTTTTTTATGCTTCCCTCACGGAAGTGGGTAATCGTTGCATTGCGAACAAAGTGTATCTGCCAGGAAGATGTACGGATTCTTTGGCACATATCAGGTTCTTCTCCATATAAGAAAAGCTTTTCGTCAAACAAGCCGACATCATTAAAAACAACCTTTTTCGCCAACCAACAACCGCCGTTAAGATACGGAACTTCATACGGCTGGCGAAGTCTTTGTGCCAAGTGTGATTTAGGAGCAAAAGATTCTGTTACGTATTCCGCAAGACCGCGCATCGTATACCTACTGAAGTTAAAAAGGATTTTCCCTTCACCATTCATTTGCTCCGGCCCAACCATACCGACCTGTGCATGTGATTGCAGATAGCTGGCCATCAAGAAAATGCTCCCAGGGTGAACAACA
>DATEUZ010000098.1:0-3288 GCA_035282885.1 Patescibacteria group bacterium
CATTTAACAGCTTGATTTGTCCTTTCTCAAGTGAGTTGAAAAGGGGGATCTGAGGCTTAAGAATTGTTTGGAAATAAATGATGTTTCGCCTCAAGATTGAGATTTCCTCAACAATCGCCTTTGAATCAGCCTCAAAAACCTGTCTGTCCATGTATTCGAGATTGATGGACACCTCATCTAAGATAGCAATCGTATCATCCACCCCCGCGTCCAAAATTGAATAGAGGAGCTGGGCGACTCCTTTTGAAAGAAGAGAGCTTGCAGTCCTTTTGTTTTTATAACATCGGTCAAAAAGAGTACTCAAAGAATGCGTTTGTCCGTCATGAACAGTCACTAAGAAATCTTTTCCTGCAAAAAAATGGACTTCTGAGGTCATAAGTTTTTGGTTTTTTCCATGAAAGAGGGGAAAGTGAAGGATAAGGTGAATGTACGAGGGGAAAACATCGATTTTCGGCCGTTGCTGACGGACCCCGAACTCTTCGATGTCAACAGGATGAAACGGATAGTTTTTCCGTAAAAACCGAATATCCGACGAGGAGGGAAGTTCGATATAGACCCATTTCGTTTGTTTGACATGTACAATTTGCCGCATCATGACTTCCCTCCAAATGACACATTGTAGGGTTTCCGAGTGGGATTGTAAATACTTACACGGGCTAAAGTCCTGTGGCTTTTGCTCCGTAAAGAGAACAAGGGTGTGAAACGAGTTCGGAAAGAGTACCACACCTTGCCTCGAAATACAACCCTTAATACCACCTTCTCTTCGGAAGTCTTGGCAGCCGTCGCGCTTTCAGTTTCTTGGTACAAATCACTTTCTTTCCGCCATGAAACTCAATCTCGTAGGTTCCTTTTTTGTCTTTCTTCCCGACATGCCGCATGACAAACCGTTGTCCGTGTTCTGTCGCAAACGCTTCACCCGCTCGAGGGTGTAAGGTTTTAATCGAGTTAAATTTCAATTCTTTCTTCGGTTGAAAACGATTCGGTTGTTCTGGTGAAACGTATGCGTTACCAACTGCGATAAAGTGGATGCCAACGGTGTCGGCGTGCAGGATTCCGAGTAGACTCCCTGAAGACCTCAAATATTTCTCTGGAACTTATATTGAGCGTGCTGTTTTTTTTGTTGCTCATAACAGTTCCTCCTTTCTTAGGTTTCCATATTATAGCAGCATTCAAGAAAACCGCGTGCTTTAGTCCGCGGATGAATTGAACGCTGTTACGACATCCTCCTTTAGAGGGAACCCTGCACGTGAGTGCGGGGAGGATGTCATACACGAGCCTTGAAGAAAAGCGTGAACTTCGGTACAATCAGGCATATGGGAGACTCGATTATCTCACAGGTCGCTGAAGAAGTTGCTGAACTTGGAAAGACGGTTGCCAAAAGTGCGAGCGAGGATGTGGTCAAAGGAATTCGACAGTCAGCCGGTGAGCAGCTTGAGGGAACACAATTGAGTCCGGAAGAGCAGCAAGCAAAGCGGGAAGAGAAAGAAAAGAAACGCCAGGCAGAACTTGTGATGGTGAAACGAAGGCTTGAGATGATGAAAACACAGAAAAGGTCACAGGAGCTGGAGAAAAAAGAACAGAATCTTCCTGCGGAAGTGCCGCCACAGGGACTGGAGAAACGTCCGAATCTTGAACCGATGGCTGTTCAGCGAAAACAAACGGAAGTGGAGAGAGGACAGCAAAAAGAATGAGTCTCAGACTTTTTAACACACTGACGAAACAGGTTGAAGAATTTACCCCGATAAAAAAAGACGAAGTCGGGTTCTACTCCTGCGGTCCGACCGTGTACGGGTATCAACACATCGGAAATTACCGTTCCTACGTTTTTGCAGATACACTGAAACGGGTGTTGCGCTATAACGGATACAACGTGACCCATGTGATGAACCTGACCGACGTCGGGCATCTCACAAGCCAGGCCGACACCGGCGAAGACAAAATGGAGAAAGCAGCCAAAAAAGAAGGGAAAACAGCTTGGGAAGTTGCGGAGTTTTATACCAAAGATTTTTGGGTCGCGATGGATAAGCTGCACAACACTCGACCCGATATTGTCTGCAAAGCAACCGAACACATCAAAGAACAGATCGAACTCGTCAAAATCCTTCAAGAAAAAGGATTCACCTATAAGACGTCTGACGGCATGTACTTCAATACGTCACTTCTTCCTGACTACGGAAAGCTGGCAGGTCAGCATTTTGACGAAAAATTGTCCCAAGCACGGATTGAGCATGACCCGGAGAAAAAAAACCAGTCGGACTTTGCGCTTTGGAAGTTCTCACCCAAAGGCGAAAAAAGGCAGATGGAATGGGAATCTCCCTGGGGAGTCGGGTTCCCAGGTTGGCATATCGAGTGTTCTGCGATGTCCACAAAATATTTAGGCCAGCCGTTCGATATTCATACCGGCGGGATTGATCATATTGCCATTCATCACACAAACGAAATTGCACAGTCGGAAGCTGCATACAACCTTCCGCTGGCAAAATATTGGCTACACAATGAGTTCTTACTTGTTGATGGGCAAAAGATGAGTAAGTCATTAGGGAATGTCTATACGTATGTGGACATTGAGAAGATGAGGTTTGACATGGTCGCTCTTCGGTACCTGTATCTGACCACTCATTACCGTTCGAAGATGAATTTTACAGGGAAATCGTTATCAGCTGCGCAAAACGCCCTGTCAAGCCTGCAGGAAAAAGTCGCAACGTACGGCGAGTCGAAAGTCGGCTGCGCAGAGTATGAAGAAAAGTTTTTGAGTGCATTGAATAATGATCTGGATACGCCATCCGCAATCGCAATTATGTGGGATATGGTGAAGTCAGATAAACCCGGATCGGCAAAGAAAGCATCACTGTTGAAGTTTGATGAGGTATTGGGACTCGGACTTGCGGATATCAAGAAGGAACAGATTCCTGATGACATACAGGCGTTGGCAAAGAAACGGGAAGATGTTCGTAAGGCAGGAAACTTTAGCGAGGCAGATGTAATAAGGAAGGAATTGCTCACCAAAGGCTACTCCGTTGAGGACACTCCAGAGGGGCCGAAAGTGAAGAAAACGAGATGAGAAAACGATTTCTTCGATTTTTCTTACCTTTTCTCTATCTTTTGAGTGTAGGAATTCTGTATATACTTACTTTTACAGAATTAGATACGTGTCAATCGGAAACGGTAAATCCTCTGCTTCCAATAACTCCTACGTGTTATCAACCAATTAGTGTCATCCTCTATGTTGTTTCAGATTATCCATTAGGATTTTTCTATAGATCTGTACCGTTAGACATTTCAGTTGTT